>NZ_JBSFJX010000004.1:0-189844 GCF_053598275.1 Streptomyces sp. NPDC001156
GGGGGCGGGAGCTGCCACGGAACCGTGAACGTGTACGCAGCCGGCTCCTGCGTCCGGTTCCCGGCCACATCGACCCCGATGACGTAAAGGGTGTGCACTCCCCAGGACAGGGCGGTCGTCAGAGTGCCGTTGCCCTCCGCGTCGGCGGGAACCCGGGCGGCACCGATGCCCGGTTCCTGGTCCAGGGCGTACTCGAAGTGGTCCAAGCCGCTGGCCTGACAGTCCGGGGCCCCCGCCTCGGCGCACCCGCTGGGCAGGGGATCGCTGGTGGAGCTGAAGCTGAACGTGGTGGGCTGCCCGGCAGCCTTCGTGGGCGTTCCCGGGCTGCCCACCGGAGGGAAGTCCGGGTTGGTGACAACCGGGGTGAGGGGCGGGCTCCCGTCCACCCTGAAGTAGCAGGGCTCGGTCGGGTTCGAGTACGCCGTCCCGTCGTACGTCGACGCGTGCCAGCCGTAAGTGTGCCCGTCCGCCAGGGGCAGCGGGACGTACACGGACTGGACGAGCACGGGCTGCCCGGAGACAGACCCGTCGGCCGCCTGCGAACCGTCCACGTCCCACGCGTGGACGACCCCCTGGTACGTCACCCCGTTCACCGTGGGCCGCGGTACGCCGATGGAGACGGTCATTCCCGCGGGAGGTGGACTGGACACGGTCCGCCAGGTCGGGCTGCTGTCGCTGCCGCAGTCCGCTCCGGCCGGCAATGTGGGCGCCGGCAGTGCCGGGTCGATCGGGGTCTCGTCGGCGGCGGCTGCCGCCGGAAACGCTGCCACGATCGCGCCGGCCAGCAGCAGCGCGAGCCTGCCGCGCTGGTGCGCGGTTCGATTCACAGGTGTCTTCCTTCCGGGCCGTGCCCGTACGTCAGTGCCGAATGCCTGCGCTCTCGCGGGGGCAGCGCCCGGGGGCCAGGTTGCGCGCACGGCGATTGCCAGGGCGGCATGCGTCTCCCCACGCACGCGGCCTTCCACCCCCGCTGCTGCGGTACGGGACCGCAGAGCACCCGGACGCTAACACCGCCTCGGAGGACCCCACCGTCCCTTGATCAACTATTTACGGGGCACCGACGAAACGTCCCGATCAGCGGTTGACATCCTGCCCGTGAAGATCGCTTCCTGCCGCCACCGAGATCATTTCCCACACAGCAGATCACGCCACGTGGACCGCGGAGATCACACTCCAGGGCCCTGTCGTCACATTGGCGCCGGTCGCCCGCAGGGCCGCCCCCGCAGCGTCTGCTGCGGTGCATCGCAAGGCGGAAGTCGTCCTCGTAGTGGGCGAGTCGGACGATTCGACGACGCAGCGAGGTGCCATAACGGCTACGCCAAGAACCCTCTGGCCGAAGGGATCGAGTCCGCGGGTTCCCGCCGCATCCGCGGCATCGCGGCGCCGACAATCCTGCTCGCCTACCAGCTGACCCACGCCAACCGCCGCAAAATCAAGAAGTGGTTGGACACCCTGGCACTGAACAGCGAACGACCACGCCGTCGTACCCATCACCGCCGGAAGACCGAAGAACCGAGGTCCTGGACCCCAGCCGGCTACCTGGTCCCGGCGGCGTAGACCGCGCTGACCGGACCGGCCGCCGAAGTGCAAACATTAGGACAAAGAAGCAGGGCCTCGCCGTGAGATGCTTCACATATCGGTGCCCTGACGACGTCTCAGCTCGAGCCGTGCGATGTCTCACATTTTCGACAGAACCCGGCAGAACAACGAGAAACGGGCCTCGTCGTGACATCTGCCACTGACTGAGACCCGTTTCGTCGGTACCTCGTGGTGCGCGAGGGGGGAGTTGAACCCCCACGCCCTTGCGGGCACTGGAACCTGAATCCAGCGCGTCTGCCTATTCCGCCACCCGCGCATTGGGTGTGTCTTCCGGCTCCTGGCTCCTTAGGGTGCCACCGCCTTCCGACATCCAGAACATTAGCACGCTGGAGAGGGTGGGTTCACATCCCTTTCCCGCAGGCCCCCTGGCACCGGACACCATGGCCCGCCCGGCCCGGCCCCGCGTGGAGGCGGACCCATCGGGCGCCTACCCGGCCGTCGCCTCGCACCCTCCGCCCTTCGCCCTGAGCGGCCCGCACCCCGTCCCCGTCCGCTCCGCCGTGCGACACCGGACGGCCCGCGGCCGGCGCCGTCCGCGGACCCGCGGGAGGACCCGTCACCTCCGTGACCGATGGCACTCCCGAACGCGGCCGACCGTCCACTTCCCGGGCCGGCCGGCCCATATCCCCCACGGCGTCCCACAACGTCTCAACGCGACTCTGTTCACGTATCAACCTCGTACCGGTCCCACCCATCTATCCAGGAGGGGACAGGGTCCACAGTCAGGTGCGGGACACTGGTCTACAGCCACCTCTACGATCCATGCCAGGACTACTCCGCGCCGTACGTGCAAGGAGTACGTCCGGGACTGGTTCGAAGAGGTCGTCCCACGGGAACTCCCGAGGCGTCGGCATCGTCGACAGGGCCGTTAGGGGGAACCAGCCGATTTTCCGGCGCGTGGATACGATCAGTAAGCAGTACCAGGTAAGCAGGACGCAGGACGGCAACGACGGAGGAGGTGCCCCATGGGAGTCCTGAAGAAGTTCGAGCAACGTCTCGAAGGTCTGGTCAACGGCACCTTCGCCAAGGTGTTCAAGTCCGAGGTCCAGCCCGTGGAGATCGCCGGTGCGCTGCAGCGGGAGTGCGACAACAACGCGACCATCTGGAACCGCGACCGGACCGTCGTCCCCAACGACTTCATCGTGGAGCTGAGCACGCCGGACTACGAGCGCCTCAGCCCCTACTCCGGCCAGCTCGGCGACGAGCTCGCCGGCATGGTGCGGGACTACGCCAAGCAGCAGCGGTACACGTTCATGGGCCCGATCAAGGTCCACCTGGAGAAGGCCGACGACCTCGACACCGGTCTGTACCGGGTGCGCAGCCGAACGCTCGCCTCCTCCACGGACCAGCAGGCGCCCGCGGCCGCCCCGGCCGGACGGCAGGGCCCTGGTGGGTACGGCTACCCGCAGCCCGCGGCTCCCGCGGGAGTGCCCCCGATGCCGTCCGCGCCGCCGCCCGGCGGGCGCGGCGGCGGATACGGCTACCCGCATCCCGCGGGCCAGCGCCCTGGTGCCGCCCCGGCCTCCGGCGGGCGCACCCGCTACTGGATCGAGATCAACGGCGCCCGCCATCAGATCTCCCGTGCGACGCTCGTGCTGGGCCGCAGCACCGACGCCGACGTGCGGATCGACGACCCCGGCGTCTCGCGCCGGCACTGTGAGATCCGGACCGGAACGCCCTCGACGATCCAGGATCTCGGGTCCACCAACGGCATCGTGGTGGACGGGCAGCACACCACCCGCGCTACGCTCCGCGACGGCTCGCGGATCGTCGTGGGCAGCACCACCATCATTTACCGGCAAGCCGAAGGGTGAAGCGGGGGCAATGTCAGAGCTGACCCTCACGGTCATGCGGCTGGGTTTCCTGGCCGTACTGTGGCTGTTCGTGATCGTGGCCGTGCAGGTCATCCGCAGCGACCTGTTCGGTACGCGTGTCACACAGCGCGGCTCGCGCCGGGACGGCGGACGGCCCCAGCAGGCCGCCCGCCAGACGGCGCCCCCGCCACAGCGCCAGCAGCCCAGCGGCGGCCGGCAGCGCCGTGGTGCCCCCACCAAGCTGGTCGTCTCCGAGGGTTCCCTGACCGGTACGACAGTCGCGCTGCAGGGCCAGACGATCACGCTCGGCCGCGCCCACGACAGCACGATCGTGCTGGACGACGACTACGCTTCCAGTCGGCACGCCAGGATCTACCCCGACCGGGATGGTCAGTGGATCGTCGAGGACCTCGGGTCCACCAACGGCACCTATCTGGACCGGGCCCGGTTGACGACTCCCACACCGATTCCGCTGGGCGCGCCGATCCGCATCGGCAAGACCGTCATCGAGCTGCGGAAGTAGTACGAAAAATGAGCGAGCGGAGCGAGCACGCAGCGGTGGCCCACACCACGGGCCCCGGCGCGCTCCCGACCGGAGGGTGGGCACCGTGCGGATGTACCCGGAGCCGACAGGCGAGGTGCGCATGAGTCTGTCACTGCGCTTCGCCGCCGGATCGCACAAAGGCATGATCCGCGAGGGCAACGAGGACTCCGGCTACGCCGGACCGCGCCTGCTCGCGATCGCCGACGGAATGGGCGGCCAGGCCGCCGGTGAGGTCGCCTCCTCCGAGGTGATCTCCACCATCGTCGCGCTCGACGACGACATCCCCGGCTCCGACATCCTCACCTCGCTCGGCGCGGCGGTGCAGCGCGCCAACGACCAGCTGCGCGCCATGGTGGAGGAGGACCCGCAGCTCGAGGGCATGGGGACGACGCTCACCGCCCTGCTGTGGACCGGTCAGCGGCTCGGCCTCGTCCACGTCGGCGACTCGCGCGCGTATCTGCTGCGGGACGGCGTCCTGACGCAGATCACCCAGGACCACACCTGGGTGCAGCGGCTCGTCGACGAGGGCCGCATCACGGAGGAAGAGGCCACCACCCACCCGCAGCGCTCCCTCCTGATGCGCGCGCTGGGCAGCGGCGACCATGTCGAGCCCGACCTGTCCGTCCGTGAGGTGCGGGCCGGCGACCGGTACCTGATCTGCTCCGACGGGCTGTCCGGGGTGGTCTCCCACCAGACGATGGAGGAGACCCTCGCCAGCTACCAGGGCCCCCAGGAGACCGTGCAGGAGCTGATCCAGCTCGCGCTACGCGGCGGCGGCCCCGACAACATCACGGTCATCGTGGCCGACGTCCTCGACCTGGACACCGGGGACACCCTCGCGGCGCAGCTCTCCGACACCCCGATCGTGGTGGGCGCGGTCGCCGAGAACCAGCATCATCTGCACGACAACGGCATCATGCAGACGCCCGCCGGCCGCGCCTCCGGCCTCGGCCGCCAGGTGCCCGGGCAGGGCGGCGGCCAGTTCGGGCCGCCCGGCAGCGGCGACACCACCGGCTACGTCCCGGCGGGCAGCTTCGACGACTACACCGACGAGGACTTCGTCAAGCCGCGCAAGGGCCGCAAGTGGCTGAAGAGATCCTTCTACACGGTCCTCGCGCTCGGCATCCTCGGCGGCGGGTCCTACGGCGCCTACCAGTGGACGCAGACGCAGTACTACGTCGGCGCCAACGGCGAGCATGTCGCGCTGTACCGCGGCATCAGCCAGGACCTGGCGTGGGTGTCGCTGTCGAAGGTCGAGAAGGACCACCCCGAGATCGAACTCAAGTACCTGCCGCCGTACCAGCAGAAGCAGGTCAAGGCGACCATCGCCGAGGGCGGTCTCCCGGCGGCCCAGTCGAAGGTGTCCGAACTGGCCGTGCAGGCGTCCGCGTGCAAGAAGGAGAACGAGCGCCAGCAGGCCGAGAGTGCGAGCGGCGCCAAGGCCGGCAAGGGCGGGGACACCACGGGAACCACGACCACCTCCCTGACGTCCAAGGCCACGCCGACTCCGAATCCCTCGGCCTCGGCGACCAAGACCCCAACCGCACCCACACCCACACCCGGCCCCACCCTCTCGGAGGAAGAGCAGAAGGTCGTCTCACTGTGCGGTAAGCAGTAAGCAAGCCGTGAGGGGCCCTGTCACACCATGAGCAGCAGTACGAACACGTCGACCCACCACACGTCCACGATCGGCTCGATCGGGGCGCCGAGCCGGCGCAACACCGAACTGGCGCTGCTGATCTTCGCCGTCGCCATCCCGGTGTTCGCCTACGCCAACGTAGGCCTGGCCATCAACGGTTCGGTGCCCGCCGGACTGCTCAGCTACGGCATCGGCCTGGGTCTGCTGGCCGGGGTCGGCCACCTCGTCGTCCGCAAGTTCGCGCCGTACGCGGACCCGTTGCTGCTGCCGCTGGCCACGCTGCTCAACGGACTCGGCCTGGTCGTCATCTGGCGGCTCGACCAGTCCAAGCTGCTGCAGTCGATCCACGTGGCCGGGGGCAAGGCGACCAACCAGCTGATCTACACGGCGATGGGCATCGCGCTCTTCGTCGGCGTACTGGTCTTCCTCAAGGACCACCGGGTCCTGCAGCGCTACACCTACATCTCCATGGTCGTCGCGCTGGTCCTGCTGCTGCTCCCGCTGGTCCCGGGCCTCGGTGCCAACGTCTACGGCGCCAAGATCTGGATCCAGGTGGGCAGCTTCACCATCCAGCCCGGTGAGTTCGCCAAGATCGTGCTGGCGGTGTTCTTCGCCGGGTACCTGATGGTGAAGCGTGACGCGCTGGCCCTGGCCAGCCGCCGTTTCATGGGGCTCTACCTGCCGCGCGGCCGTGACCTCGGCCCGATCCTGGTCGTCTGGGCGATCTCGATCCTCATCCTGGTCTTCGAGACCGACCTCGGCACATCGCTGCTGTTCTTCGGAATGTTCGTCATCATGCTGTACGTCGCCACCGAGCGGACCAGCTGGATCGTCTTCGGTCTGCTGATGTCCGCGGTGGGCGCCGTCGGCGTCGCGAGCTTCGAGCCGCACATCCAGACGCGTGTGCAGGCCTGGCTCGACCCCTTTCACGAGTACCAGCTCAGCCGCGCCGGGACCCAGGACGGCATCGTCCACTCCGAGCAGGCCATGCAGGCCTTGTGGGCGTTCGGCTCCGGCGGCACCCTCGGCAGCGGCCTGGGCCAGGGCCACTCCGACCTGATCCGCTTCGCCGCGAACTCCGACTTCATCCTGGCCACGTTCGGCGAGGAGCTGGGGCTGGCGGGCATCATGGCGATCCTGCTGATCTACGGCCTCATCGTGGAGCGCGGCGTCCGCACCGCCCTCGCGGCCCGCGACCCGTTCGGCAAGCTGCTCGCCGTGGGTCTCTCCGGCGCCTTCGCGCTGCAGGTCTTCGTCGTCGCCGGCGGGGTGATGGGCCTCATCCCGCTGACCGGTATGACCATGCCCTTCCTCGCGTACGGCGGTTCGTCCGTCATCGCCAACTGGGCACTGATCGGCATCCTGATCCGCATCAGCGACACCGCGCGCCGTCCCGCACCGTCCCCCGCACCGAACCCCGACGCCGAGATGACCCAGGTGGTCCGCCCGTGAACAAGCCCCTGCGCCGGATCGCGATCTTCTGCGGGCTGCTCGTCCTCGCGCTGCTCATCCGCGACAACTGGCTCCAGTACGTCCAGGCCGACAAGCTGCGCACCGACCCGGACAACCGCCGTGTCCTGATCGCCCGGTACTCCAAGCCCCGCGGCGACATAATCGTCGACGGCAACCCGATCACCGGGTCCAAGAAGACGTCCACCGACAGCCTCAACGACTTCGCGTACAAGCGGACGTACAAGGACGGCCCGATGTGGGCGCCGGTCACCGGCTACGCGTCCCAGGCGTTCGGCGCCACGCAGCTGGAGTCCATCGAGGACGGCATCCTCACCGGTGACGACGACCGGCTGTTCTTCCGCAACACGCTCAACATGCTGACGGGCAAGGAGCAGGAGGGCGGCAACGTCGTCACCACGCTGAACGGGGCCGCGCAGAAGGCCGCGTTCGACGGGCTCAAGAACGTCGGCGGCAAGGGCGCCGCGGTGGCGCTCGACCCGCAGACCGGGGCGATCCTGGCGCTGGCCTCCTACCCGTCGTACGACCCGTCGTCGTTCGCGGGCAACTCCACCTCGGTGGACTCCAAGGCCTGGACGGGACTGCAGAAGAAGAACAACCCGAGCGACCCGATGCTGAACCGGGCGCTGCGCGAGACCTACCCGCCGGGCTCCACCTTCAAGGTGGTCACCGCGGCCGCCGCGCTGGAGAACGGGCTGTACTCCGACGCCGACCAGAAGACCAACTCGCCGCTGCCCTTCATTCTGCCGAACACCAGGACCGAGCTGAAGAACGAGGGGAACATCCCCTGCAAGGACGCGACCATGCGGATCGCGCTGCAGTTCTCCTGCAACACGGTCTTCGGCAAGATCGGCGCGGACCTCGGCAAGGACAAGATGCTGGCGGAGGCGAAGAAGTTCGGGTTCGACTCCGAGCAGTTCACGCCGGTGCGCGCCAACGCCTCCAACTTCCCGGAGAAGATGGACGCGCCGCAGACCGCGCTCAGCTCGATCGGCCAGTTCGAGACCGCCGCGACGCCGCTGCAGATGGCGATGGTCGCCTCGGCGGTCGCCAACGACGGCAAGCTGATGAAGCCGTACATGGTCGACAAGCTGGAGGCGTCGAGCATCGACACCCTGGTGCAGACCCAGCCGCAGGAGCTGAGCCGGCCGCTGTCCGAGAAGAACGCCCAGATCCTTCAGTCGATGATGGAGACGGTCGTCCAGAAGGGCACCGGTACCAATGCGCGGATCCCGGGCGCCACGGTGGGCGGTAAGACCGGTACCGCCCAGCACGGTCTGAACAACAGCGAGAAGCCGTACGCCTGGTTCATCTCGTACGCCAAGCTCAGTGACGGCAGCTCACCGGTGGCCGTCGCCGTGGTCGTCGAGGACGACAAGGCCAACCGCGACGACATCTCCGGTGGCGGCCTCGCCGCTCCCATCGCGAAGAACGTCATGGAGGCGGTCATCAACAGCAAGAAGTGACCCCCGTCACGTTCCCTTCACATCGGTGCACGTTGCGATACCGGTCCTGTATCGGGTGGCGGATGTGACCAGGTCACTCACAGCGAGCCGGGTACCGTATGCCCGGACAGCACACCGCCGGATCACACGCGGGTGTGGTCGGGACCGACGGAGAGGGCTGGTAGGAAGCTATGGAAGAGCCGCGTCGCCTCGGCGGCCGGTACGAGCTGGGCCAGGTGCTCGGCCGTGGTGGCATGGCCGAGGTCTACCTCGCGCATGACACCCGGCTCGGCCGCACCGTGGCGGTGAAGACGCTGCGGGCGGACCTCGCACGCGATCCGTCGTTCCAGGCCCGGTTCCGCCGGGAGGCCCAGTCGGCCGCCTCGCTCAACCATCCCGCGATCGTCGCGGTGTACGACACGGGCGAGGACTACATCGACGGGGTCTCGATCCCGTACATCGTGATGGAGTACGTCGACGGGTCCACACTGCGTGAGCTTCTTCACAGCGGCCGCAAGCTGCTGCCGGAGCGGGCCATGGAGATGACCATCGGCATCCTCCAGGGCCTCGAGTACGCCCATCGCAACGGCATCGTCCACCGTGACATCAAGCCCGCGAACGTCATGCTGACGCGCAACGGCCAGGTCAAGGTGATGGACTTCGGCATCGCCCGCGCCATGGGCGACTCCGGTATGACGATGACGCAGACGGCCGCGGTGATCGGTACGGCCCAGTACCTCTCGCCGGAGCAGGCGAAGGGCGAGCAGGTCGACTCCCGGTCGGACCTGTATTCGACGGGTTGCCTGCTCTACGAGCTGCTGACCGTCCGCCCGCCGTTCGTGGGCGACTCCCCGGTCGCCGTCGCCTACCAGCACGTCCGCGAGGAACCCCAGCCGCCGAGCGTCTTCGACCCGGAGATCACGCCGGCGATGGACGCGATCGTGCTGCGGGCGCTGGTCAAGGACCCGGACTACCGCTACCAGAGCGCCGACGAGATGCGGCAGGACATCGAGGCGTGCCTCGACGGCCAGCCGGTCGCGGCGACGGCCGCGCTGGGCGCGGTCGGCTACGGCGGCTATCCCGACGACCAGCCGACGACGGCCCTGCGCTCCGACCCGGCCGGCGGCGCCACGACCATGCTGCCGCCCATGAACCCGGACGACGGCGGCTTCGGCTACGAGGACCGCCCCGACCGCCGCCGCCAGAAGAAGTCGAACACCTCGACGATCCTGCTCGTCGTCGCGGGTGTGCTGGTCCTGATCGGCGCGATCCTCATCGGCAAGTGGATGTTCAGCGGCGGGGGCGTGGGCAACGACAAGGTGGCCACGCCCAACTTCGTCGGCCAGTCCAAGGCCGATGCGCAGCAACTGGCGAACAACGCCGAGCTGAAGCTGTCCTTCTCGCAGAAGCCCTGTGAGGACCAGAAGAAGGGCAACATCTGCCACCAAGACCCCACGCCGAACACCGAGGTCGAGAAGAACTCCACGGTCGACCTGGTGGTCTCCACGGGCGCGCCCAAGGTGGCGGTGCCCAACGTGATCAGCAAGGACGTGAACCCGGCCACGCAGCAGCTCGAGAGCAAGGGCTTCCAGGTCAAGACCAAGCAGACGGAGTCCAGTCAGGCCGCGGGCACGGTCCTCAGCCAGAACCCCGACCCGGGTACCGAGCTGGAAAAGGGCTCGACGGTGACCCTCGAGGTCGCCAAGGCGGCGGAGACGGCGACCGTGCCCGATGTGACGGGCCAGACCTGTGACCAGGCCAAGCAGCAGATTCAGGCGAACAACCTGACGCCGGGCGACTGCACCGACGTGGACACCGCCGACCCGAACCTGATCGGCAAGGTCGTCCAGACCTCTCCGGCGAAGGGCAGCACGGTCAAGAAGGGCACCACGGTCGCGATCCAGATCGGCAGGCAGGCCCAGAACGAGCAGACGACGGTTCCGAACATCCAGGGCCAGAAGCTCAAGGACGTCAAGCAGATGCTGCAGGACGCGGGCCTGCAGGTCGGCCAGATCTCCGGCGCCCAGGACGACAACGCCACGGTCGTCGGCTCGAACCCGGCCCCGGGCCAGCAGGTCCAGAAGGGCACCGCGGTGAACCTCGTCGCCATCGACCAGGGCGGCAACGGGAACAACGGCGGCACGAACTTCTTCGGTGGAATCACCGGCAGGAGGAACTGACCCGCCCGGTACGACGACTGAGCCCCGGCTCCCTCGCGAGGGGGCCGGGGCTCAGTCGTGTGTCCGGGGGAAGTACGGCGCTCAGCCCAGTTCCTTCGGCGGGGTCCGCTTGCTGTCGACCTTCTGCACGCGCTCCAGTTCGCCCCACACGATGTAGCGGTACTCCGACGTGTAGACCGGAGTGCACGTCGTCAGGGTGATGTAGTGGCCCGGCTTCTTCACGCCCGCCTGCTTGGGGACGGCGCCGAGGACCTTCACGTCGTACTTCGACGTCTGCGGCAGGATCGAGAAGACCTTGTAGACGTACCAGTTGTCCTTCGTCTCGAAGACGATCGGGTCGCCCTTCCTCACCTTGTCGATGTTGTGGAACTTCGCCCCGTGTCCGTCGCGGTGCGCGGCCAGCGCGAAGTTGCCGGTCTTGCCCGTCATCGGCAGCGTCGCCTTGACGGGGTCGATGTAGTAGCCGGCGACGCCGTTGTTCAGGACGTCCGTCGACGTGCCCTTCTCGACCAGCACATCGCCGTTCTTCATCGACGGCACGTGCAGGAAGCCGATGCCGTCCTTGGTGTCCAGCGCACCCGGCCCGGCGTCCTTCCCGGCCGCCCAGTGGTCGCGCACCTTGTTGCCCTGCTGGTCGGCCTTGCGGTCCGCCAGCACGTTCGTCCACCACAGCGAGTACACGACGAACAGGCCGAGGACCAGGCCCGCCGTGATGAGCAGTTCTCCGAAGACGCTGACGGCCGCGGCCACCCTGCCGCGCCCGTCCTGCCGCGGTCCGGACGGGAAGCCGGCGCCCGGCGACATCGCGCCGGTCTGCTCGTCCTGGTCGGTCGTCACTCCCACTGCATCTGCCCCGTCTTTTCCACGTGCCTGTGAGCCCGCGTGCCCTGCCGAGTCCGCGTGTCCTACGAAATGAGCGCGTCCGGCTTGCCCTTGCTGCGCGGCCGTTCCTCGACCATCTTGCCCCACACGATCAACCGGTACGTGCTGGTGAACTCCGGAGTACAGGTGGTCAGCGTGATGTAGCGGCCCGGCTGCGTGAAACCGGAGCCCTTCGGTACGGGGGCGAGGACGCCGGTGTTCGAGGGCGACGTCACCGGAAGGGTGGACGTCATCTTGTAGACGTAGTACGCGTCCTGCGTCTCCACCACGATCGAGTCACCCGGCCGCAGGCGGTTGATGTACCGGAACGGCTCGCCGTGTGTGTTCCGGTGTCCCGCGAGCCCGAAGTTGCCCGTCTTGGCGTCCGGCATCGCCGTCTTCAGGCTGCCCTCGCCGTAGTGCCCGACCATGCCCTTGTCGAGCACCTTCGTCTTGCTGGTGCCCTCCGCGATCGGCGCGACCACGTCCAGCTTCGGGATGTGCAACAGGGCGAAGCCCTGCCCGGGCGCGAACTCGCCCGGTTCCCGCTTGCCGGTGGCCCAGTCCTGTTGCAGGTGCTGCGCGGTGCTGCCCGCCTCCTGGTGCGCCCGCACATTCGACCACCACAGCTGGTACGTCACGAACAGCAGCATCACCACACCGGTAGTGATGAACAGCTCGCCCACCACACGGCTCACCAGAACGCCCGTGCTGGGCTTCTGGGCCCGTGCGGCCCGCCGGGCCTCCAGACGGGATCTGGGGGCCTCTGCGGGCGTCCCAGCGGCCGTCTCGGCCGTCTCGGCCGTCTGGGGACCGTTCCCACGTCGTCCGTGCCGCCGCGCCGCCTTGCGCCGCGCGGCGCGGCCGCCGGACGGGAGTGCGTCACCGGCGCCACCGATGCGGTCCGCGGCCCGCCGGGCCTCCTCCATGTCCGCGGAGCGCAGCGCGACCGTCTCACTGTCCACGGGCGCCGGTGCGCCGTAGGAGGGGGCGCTCACGGGCTCGCCGTAGGAGGGCGGGGCCCCGGTGGGGTCGTACGCCTGCTGGGGCGCCTGCTGCCCGTACGACGGGTCCGCGTACGCCTGGTCGCCGTAGCCCGCGCTGCCGTGCCACTCCTGCCCCTGCCACGCTCCGGCGTCCCCGTACGGCTGCTGCGCGTACGGGGGTCCCGGTTCCGCGGCGCCGCCGTAGGGGGCGCCGGTCTCGCGCTCGGGGCGCAGGGCGGTCACGCCGTGGCCCTGCCCACCACCGGGGCGAGCCCCGTCGATCTCGCCACGGCTCCCTGGTCACCGCACTCCACCAGCCAGTTGGCCAGCATCCGGTGGCCGTGCTCGGTCAGCACCGACTCGGGATGGAACTGCACGCCCTCCACAGGGAGTTCGCGGTGCCTGAGACCCATGATGATCCCGTCGTGGGTGCGCGCCGTGACCTCCAGCTCGTCCGGCACCGTCTCCGGCTCGGCGGCCAGGGAGTGGTAGCGGGTCGCGGTGAAGGGGGACGGCAGCCCGGCGAAGACACCCTTGCCCTCATGCTCGACCAGCGAGGTCTTGCCGTGCAGGAGTTCCGGCGCACGGTCGACGACACCGCCGTAGGCCACCTGCATCGACTGCATTCCCAGGCAGACACCGAAGACGGGGACGCCGGTCGCGGCACAGTGCCGCACCATCTCCACGCAGACACCCGCCTGCTCAGGGGTGCCGGGGCCGGGGGACAACAGCACGCCGTCGAAGCCGTCCTGGGCGTGTCCCGTCGAGACCTCGTCGTTGCGCAGCACCTCGCACTCGGCGCCCAGCTGGTACAGGTACTGCACCAGGTTGAAGACGAAGCTGTCGTAGTTGTCGACGACGAGGATGCGGGCGCTCACTGGTTGTCCACCGTCACATCGTTGAAGGGCAACAGCGGTTCTGCCCACGGGAAGACGTATTGGAACAGGGCGTAGACCACAGCCAGGACCAGCACGAGGGAGATCAGTGCCTTCAGCCATGCGTTGCCCGGCAGATGCCGCCAGATCCAGCCGTACATGCCGTCCCTTCCGTCTCTCCACGGCACCAGACTCACGCCGTACGCCACCAGACTAACGGCGCAGAGCCGCCGGTTTCCCTGCCTCCACAGGCTGTGTGGAATCGAGGTGCGCCCAGACGATCAGCCGGTGACTGTGCCCCCATTCGGGATCGCACGTGGTCAGCGTCAGATACCGGCCCGGACGCTTGTAACCCGATTTACGTGGTACAGGGTCGATTACTTCAACGTCCGTGGGCACGGTTTTGTATGGGCCTTTGTCGATCCGATACGTGAACCAGGTTGTGCCGTCGGTGAGGACGACGGCGTCACCGGACCGCAGCCTGGGGAAGTCCTTGAAGGGGTCGCCGTAGGTGCGCCGGTGGCCGGCGACCGCGAAGTTGCCCTCCTGGCCGAGCTGGGCCGAGCCCGTGTAGTGGCCGAGCCCCTTCTTCAGGGTGTCCACGGCCGTGTCCTCGAGCACGGGCTTGTTCCACGTGAAACCGAGCCGTGGGATGTACATGACGGCGAACGGCCGGCCGGGGACGTACGGCGCCGGTTTCCGCGGGCTCGCCGGGCCGCCGGCCGCCGTCGTCGGCCGCACCGTCCCCGTCGACCACTGCCGTAGCAACTGGTCGACCTGCTCGTTCATCGCACTGTCGGCCTTCACACCGGTCCAGAACAGCACATAGACGACGAAGAGGACGATGAGGGTGCCGGCGGTGATGCACAGTTCGCTGACGGTCCGGACGATCACGCGCACCGACACAGGTTTCCCCCAGCGGCAGCTGTTCCCGGGCTCTACTCCACGGGCTTCGCGTAGTGCAGATCCACTGTGCCCGAGTAGCCGGGGAGAGTCACCGGCCCGTCCTCGGTGACTTTCCAGCCGAGGCCGTAGACGTTGACGTACACCATGTAGTTCTGGATCGCGGGCGAGGCGGCGACCGCCTTCTGCAGCTTGTCCGGGTCCCCGACGGCGGTGATCTTGTACGGAGGCGAGTAGACCCGGCCCTGGAGGATCAGGGTGTTGCCCACGCACCGCACGGCGCTGGTGGAGATCAGCCGCTGGTCCATGACCTTGATGCCCTGTGCGCCGCCCTGCCACAGGGCGTTCACCACGGCCTGGAGGTCCTGCTGGTGGATGACCAGGTAGTCGGGCTGCGGCTCGGGGTAGCCGGGGAGCTTGGCCGTGGCGTTCGGCGGGGCGTCGTTGAGGGTGACCGTGACGGCCCTGCCGGTGAGCTTCTCGGTGCCCGCGTTCTTCTCCAGCGCCGCGAGCCGGGCCTCCTCGGCCTTGCTGGTGCTGCCGCCCGTGCGCTTGGCCAGGGTGTCCACGTCGTCCCGCAGTGTGGCGTTGGACTCATCGAGCAGGGCGTTCTTGTGGCTGCGGTCGTGGATGAGGTCGGACAGCTTCAGCAGCGAGGAGTCCGTGCGGATGTTGGTGCCCCTGGCCGTGTTGAAGCTGGTGAAGAAGAGCAGGCCGGCGAGCGCGAAGACGCCCACGGTCAGGACGCGCACGGGCCTCAGTCGGCGTGTGCGCGGGGAGGCGGACCCCGTGGACCCCGTTTCCGGGGAGTCGGAACCCGGCTGGGCGGAGTCGGCAGTATTGCTCAACGTACCCTTATCTCCTTCGGCGCCGCGGAAGCACTACGCTAACGGACGCCCGGGGGAGCGCTCAGTGTCCCCTTGTACGCTGCCCCGGAGCCCGCCCCAGTTCCCTGCGCGGCCACGCAGCGCATCGACAGGAGAGACCCTCGTGCCGAAGTCACGTATCCGCAAGAAGGCCGACTACACGCCGCCGCCATCCAAGCAAGCCACGGCTATCAAGCTGAACAGCCGTGGCTGGGTGGCGCCGGTCATGCTGGCCATGTTCCTCATCGGTCTCGCCTGGATCGTCGTTTTCTACGTGACCGACGGCTCACTGCCGATCCACGCCCTCCGCAACTGGAACATCGTGGTGGGCTTCGGATTCATCGCGGCGGGGTTCGGCGTCTCCACGCAGTGGAAGTAGCGGCTCACGCCCGCTCGCGGCCGGCTCTGCCCATGGCTGTGCGCTGAGTTATCCACAGCCTTGTCCACAGAGTCCGCGACCAGTGGAAAAAGAACGACCATCTGTGGATAACCGTTCGGGCGTTGACACCGGTATGACGGAATCACCAGCTCCCGCAAAACTGTTCGCCCCCTGTCCGACCTGGGAAAACTCCGGTCAGTGACAGGGGGCGCGGTCGTTCCCCACCAGGTGCACAAGATCCGCCACAGACTGTGGACAACACTGGGTACAACCTCGGGCTACGGCCCGTGCACATCGGCTGTTCAGGTGAGCTGGGCAGTCCTGAGGACCGTCATGAGGACCACGGCGGCCAGCACCAGCGCGCACACCCCGTACTGCACGAGGGCCCTCCTCTGACGCGGGGCGTGGACCATGGCGTAGCCGACCACCACACCGCCGACGAGTCCCCCGATGTGGGCCTGCCATGCAATATTGCTCCACCCGAACGTGAAGATCAGGTTGATCACCAGGAGCGCGATCACGGGCCGCATGTCGTAGCGGAGCCGGCGCATCAGCACGGCCGTGGCGCCGAAGAGCCCGAAGATCGCGCCGGAGGCACCGAGCGAGGGCTGGTTCGGGGCGGCGATCAGATAGGTGAGCGCACTGCCGGCCAGCCCGGCGGAGAAGTAGAGCGCGAAGTAGCGGGCACGGCCGAGAGCCGCTTCCAGCGGGCCGCCGATCCACCACAGGCTGAGCATGTTGAACAGGATGTGGATAAAGTTGCCGTGCAGGAACATCGCCGTCAGGAGGCGGTACCACTGGCCCTGCGCGATGCCCTCGACCGAGCCGAGCAGCGGGACGTAGGCCTGGCCGAGGAGCTCGAACCGGTCCGTGAAGCGGTCGCCCACCGACAGCTGCACCAGGAAGACCGCCAGATTGATCCCGATCAGGAGCTTGGTGAGCAGCCGGGGGTCGGCGGTGACGGTTCCGCCCGCGAGCGTGCGGGGCGCCGAGGCGGCAGGGGCGTGCCCCGTGCCGGAGCCGCTGCGCACGCAGTCCGGGCACTGAAAGCCGACCGAGGCGTTGACCATGCACTCCGGGCAGATCGGGCGCTCACAGCGGGTACAGCGGATACCCGTCTCACGGTCCGGGTGCCGGTAGCAGACCGGCAGTTCCCGTGCTCCGTGCGGCCCCTGGTGCGGCGGGCCCTGCGGTGGGCTGCCTGGCGCCTGGTCCATGGGTCCCTCACTCTCCGCGTACGACGGGGTGCCCCGCCCTTCCTTCTACGGACGGGCGGGGCGTTTTTGTTCCCTCGTGCGGTGTGCCCCTCGGGCTCAGCCCTCGCGGGACTCGACGACGACCGACTCGATGACGACGTCGTTGACCGGGCGGTCCGTGCGCGGGTTGGTCTGAGTGGTGGCGATGGAGTCCACGACCTTCTGGCTGGCCGCGTCGGTGACCTCGCCGAAGATGGTGTGCTTCCGGGTCAGCCAAGCCGTCGGCGAGACGGTGATGAAGAACTGCGAGCCGTTGGTGCCCGGGCCGGCGTTGGCCATGGCCAGCAGGTACGGCTTGTCGAACGCGAGGTCCGGGTGGAACTCGTCCTCGAACTGGTACCCGGGGCCGCCGGTGCCGTTGCCCAGCGGGTCGCCGCCCTGGATCATGAAACCGCTGATCACCCGGTGGAAGACCGTGCCGTCGTAGAGCTTCTTGGCGGACTTCTCGCCGGTGGCGGGGTGGGTCCACTCACGCTCGCCCTTGGCGAGCTCGACGAAGTTCCGGACCGTCTTGGGCGCGTGGTTCGGCAGAAGCCGGACCTGGATGTCGCCGTGGTTGGTCTTCAGGGTGGCGTAAAGCTGCTCAGCCACGATCTGCCTTCCGTTGTCCTCTGTGACTCCCTGATCCTCGCACGGTATCGCCCCGCGTCGCCCGGCCCCACCTCTGTGTGGACATCCGCGCGTCGCTCCACCGTCATCTGGGGGTGCCGGAGCGGTCGCGGGCGGCTCGGGGGCCCCGGCCCGTGCTCCGGGTGCTTGGAAAACAAGCCGAGTCGTCCCGTCGCGGGGGCGCAGAGCGGCGATCCGTGGCATTGTCGTCGTCAAGCTCCTGTTGCCCGTATTCATCCGCTATTGCATGTGATCGGCCGATGCGCATGATCATTCCCCTCGTCACCGACCCCGGACGCGGACCGGGGCCGTCCGCTATGAGTCCCATGACCCGGATGCCCCTGCTCGCATGCCCGGCGGCTCTTCGAGAGGCATGATCCGTAAAAGGCTGGAAAGTCGAATTACCGTACGCCACCGAGGAGGAGGAACCCGTGACCCGCATCGACAGCGTGCGCGCCGCGACCGGTTCGGCGAAGGACAGCGTGCTGCATGCCGCGGAAGTGGTGGCGCCCTACGCCGACACGGCCAAGGACAAGGCCGCGCACTACGCACACGAGGCGCGCGTCCGACTCGCGCCGAAGGTGTCGCAGGCGGCCGGACAGGCCCGCGTCCAGTACGACGCCTATCTTGCCCCGCGCCTGGAACAAGCCCTGGAACAGGCCCGCACCCATGTGCCGCCCAAGGTCGACCAGGCCGCACAGGATGCCGCGGCCTACACCCGCAAGGCTGCTCGGCAGGCCGCCGACTACTCCCGTCCCCGGCTCGAGCAGGCGGTCGCCGCGGCAGGCCCGGCACGGGACGAGGCAGCGGCCCGCAGTGTTGCGGCGCTGGCCGCGCTGCGCGGTCAGATCTCACCGCGGCAGATCCAGAAGCTGGTGCGCAAGCAGCAGCGGCGGGCGAAGGCCGGCCGCATCGCCAAGGGTCTGGCGGTGCTGGGCGTACTGGCCGGCGGCGCCTTCGCCGCCTGGAAGTGGTGGGACAGGCAGGCGAACCCCGACTGGCTCGTCGAGCCGCCCGCCGCGACCGAGGTCCCGCAGAGCGACCGTCTGACATCGGTGGACGGCAGCGGACCGAGCGTGCTGGACCCCGAGGTGGAGGCGAAGCAGGCCGAGGAGGACTCGGACAACGACGACCGACGCTGACACCGCCTGTCCAACCAGGCGGCAACAGCACCGTGGGGCAGGAGACTTGAGGGTCTCCTGCCCCACGGTGGCGTTTCACGTGAAACGCCACCGTGGGGGCCTCGGCTTCGTGGCGGCCTCAACTCCGCCAACTATGGGGTGCCGAGAATCCATGGGAGCGCTCCGGGCGGCGCCAGCCGGCTTTGCTCCGGCCCCTGTGGGCCGGAGCCCACGTGGACGACCGGGCCGCGGCACGAGCCAGCAGGACGGCCGTGATGGCGGCCACTTCCTCGGGCTCGGCATGGCCCTTCTCTATACGGAGGACGTCGAGGAGGTCTTCGGAGGCAGAGGTCATGGATCGTCCCATCCAGTGGTGGTCCCCGTGGGGGGTGGTCTCCGCAGGATGTGGATCGCGGCTTGCTGCGGTGCTGGTCGTGCAGTAGGCGTTCGGCAGCTTCGCGCCGCGGCGCATGACCCCCGCCATGCCCCTGGTCGGCGCCGGGCGGGAACCCCGGAAGGATCCGGAAGACTTTCCTACGGAATGCTAAAAAGCGTTACATACTCGGACAAAGCACGCAGCTTTTCCGACGCCCGATGCTTGCCCCACGGAACCGATCCGAGCACGTCACGGCACCACTGCCCGGCGCCCCGCCGACCCTGGTGGATGCGGCCCTCGGCGCTACCGCGCTGGTCAGCCGCGCCGCCTAGGAACTGCCGCCGGCGTTCGTCGCCAACGGATCCGCGGATGACCTGATGGTCCGCCAAATGGGTCTGTCGGTCCTCCGAGCCGGGGCGCGGCAGGACCAGCACCAGCACTCAGGGGTGTAGGGACCGGGGGCGCGGGGCGCCGGGCACCGAGTGCGGGGCGCCGGTCGCCGGTCGCCGGTCGCCGAACATCGGAACGAAGCGTGGAGTCGCCGTCGGAGCGTTTACGCCTTCCCCGTTCCATGACGTTTGCAACGCACCATCTGTGCAAGTTCCGTGGAGACTCCCCTCACCGAGCGCACCCCTCCACTCAGCCACGTTTGGGCATCACGCCGGGATGAGTCGGTCCATATCACCTCATGCTGCCAAGCAGCCCGAGTCGCCACCCGGGCAGAAGCCACTGAACCCGTGCCCCTTGCAGGTGTTTGCGCAAAGAAATGCAATGAGTGCAAATCCGCAGGTGTGGCGCGACTCACCCTCACAACAGAACCGGCCAGCCGCCGCGAGGGGCGTCTGGCCGGTCCGAGGTGTGGAGCCTAGGGGAGTCGAACCCCTGACATCTGCCATGCAAAGACAGCGCTCTACCAACTGAGCTAAGGCCCCGGAGGAGGCGCGTCCGACCAGTACAAACTGACACCGGCGGGCGCTGCGGACCAGCGTACCGGGTCACCCCCCGTATCTCACAAAAAGATGGGGCTCCCCGTGGACAACCACTCTCCGTAAGATGCTCGTCGTGGTTCGCGACAGCGAACCACGGTACTTGGGGAAGCGATGGGGAGACGCAATGGACGCCGCACAGCAGGAAGCCACCGCAAGAGCGCGGGAGCTGCAGCGGAACTGGTACGGAGAGCCGCTGGGGGCGCTCTTCCGTAAGCTCATCGACGATCTCGGGCTCAACCAGGCGCGTCTCGCCGGCGTGCTGGGGCTGTCCGCGCCGATGCTGTCACAGCTGATGAGCGGTCAGCGCGCCAAGATCGGAAATCCCGCGGTGGTCCAGCGGGTGCAGCTGCTTCGGGACCTGGCGGGGCAGGTCGCCGACGGCACCGTGAGCGCCGCCGAGGCGACCGAGCGGATGGACGAGATCAAGAAGTCGCAGGGGGGTTCCGTGCTCAACAACACGACACAGACGACGAACAGTTCGGGCGTGCCCACGGTCAAGCGCGTGGTCCGCGAGATCCAGTCGCTGCTGCGCTCGGTGGCGGCGGCCGGGGACATCATCGAGGCCGCGGAGACCCTCGCACCGACCCACCCGGAACTGGCAGAGTTCCTCCGGGTGTACGGCGCCGGCCGCACCTCCGACGCGGTCGCGCACTACCAGTCCCACCAGAACTGAGCGACACCTGCACTGCCGGGGACTCTCGCGCCGGGGGGCGCGGGAGTCCTGACCACTGTCCGGAAGGGGGCACGACGCACGACCATGGGTGAGGTCTTCGCCGGACGGTACGAGCTGGTCGATCCCATCGGACGCGGGGGAGTCGGTGCGGTCTGGCGCGCCTGGGACCAGCGCCGGCGCCGCTATGTGGCCGCCAAGGTCCTGCAGCAGAGCGACGCCCATGCGCTGCTGCGGTTCGTGCGCGAGCAGGCGCTGCGTATCGACCATCCCCATGTGCTCGCTCCCGCCAGCTGGGCCGCGGACGACGACAAGGTCCTGTTCACCATGGATCTCGTCGCCGGAGGCTCGCTGGTCCACCTCGTCGGGGACTACGGCCCGCTGCCCCCGGCCCTTGTCTGCACCCTGCTGGACCAGTTGCTGTCCGGACTCGCCGCCGTGCACGCGGAGAAAGTGGTGCACCGGGACGTCAAGCCCGCCAACGTACTTCTCGAAGCCACCGGCACCGCCCGGCCCCGGCTGCGGCTTTCCGACTTCGGCATCGCCATGCGCCTGGGGGAGCCGCGGCTGACGGAGACCGACTATGTGGTGGGTACGCCCGGCTATCTCGCACCCGAGCAGATGATGGGCGCCGACCCGGACTTCACGGCCGACCTGTTCGGCGTCGGTCTGGTAGCGCTGTATCTGCTGGAAGGCGCCAAGCCGGACACCAGGGCGCTGATCGAGCACTTCATGGCACACGGCACACCGGGAGCGCCCCGCGGTGTCCCCGCGCCCTTGTGGGAGGTCGTGGCGACGCTGTTGCAGCCGGACCCTGCCGCCCGGTTCCGTACCGCCACGGGAGCACGCAAGGCCCTGGCCGCCGCCGCGGAGCTGCTGCCCGAACCCGGACCGGGCGACGAGCAGGTCGAGATCTTCGACCAACTCGGTCCGCTGCCGAAGGGATTCGGGCCTGAGGGACCGCAGCCGGAGGAGAGCGGATCCGCCGGGGTGAACGGCTCCGCCACGTCCCGGCCGCCCACAGCCCCCGCGACGGGCAGCGGCCCCGCGCGGCTCATGTCCGGCGCGATACCGCCGCGGCCGACCGCCGCGCCCAGCGCTTCCGGCACCGGTAGGTCCGCCGCCGCATCGGCAGGGTTCGGTACGTCCACGGCCGGAGGCCCCCGCACCGGCCCGTCCACGCCGCCACCTCCCGGCACCGGCACGTCGTCATCCGTCGCTCCCCACAACGGCCTGCCCACAGCCGACGGCACCAGCAGCGCCGCGACCGCACAACCCGGCACCAGTACGTCCGCACCGGCTGCGCCTGCCGGCACCCCCGCACCGTCGGCGGCTCCCGGGACCCCTTCCTCCGCCGTACAGCCCGGTTCGCCCGAATCCCCCGCCGTGCCCCCCGAGGCCGCACACCTGGCCGTACCGCCCCGCCCCACGGTCGATCCGACGCCGTCCCAGCGGCCCCCGACGATGTCGGACACCGGGAGCTTCCATCTACCGCCTCCGCTGCCGCGAGAGGCGCTCCGGACGGTGCCGCGCCCACCCGAGCAGCCGCCGGTGCCTCCCGCGGCGGCCCACGCATCGCACCCCGAGCCCACACATGTGCCCTCCGGCCCTTCCGCGGCCCCGGTGCTGCGCCGGCCCGCCTACGCGTATGCCGTCCAGTCCCCGCACGCCGCCACGCGGCCGCAGGAGATCGCACGTCACGGCGGAAAACCGGCTGCCCGGCGCCCGGGCCCACCGGCGAAGGTCGCCGTACCGGTTCTGTTGCTCGCGCTCGTCTGCTTCGCGGTGGGGTTCTGGGCCCTGACGCACATCTGAGCGTCGGTCACCCGGCCCACCGGCCGCGCGCCCGCCACCGGGCGACCACCGTCCACAGCGCGAGCCACAGGACCAGGGCGCTGCCGGTGCCGATCCCGCCCATGGCCACCAGCCTCATCGTCCCGGAGCTCTCGTCCTTTCCACCGTCCCCGGCGCCGTTCCGGCCCGGTCCGCCGGAGCCTGCCGCCGCACCCCCTTTGGGTTCACCGGATTCCGCGGAGCCGCCCGGCCCGCCGGAACCGGTGGCATCGCCGCCCGAACCGGCCCCCTCGGACACCCCCGCCGCAGCTTCCTCCCGGTCCGCCGCCGTCACCGTGAACACATCGGGGGGTGCGGACGTCCCTGCGTACGCCGGCCCGGACTTCGGCGCCCCGCTCACCCGCACGCGCAGTGTCAGCCCGAACGGGCCGTCCCCGAACCTGTCCGTCACGGACGCCGCGAGGTGCACGGCGAGGTAGTACCAGCCCGCGAACCGCATCGCGCCCGTATGGTCGCCGACGGCGCGGCGGTTGGCATAGTCGACGGGCGCAGACGGGTCGAGCGCGGCCGAGGTCTGGGCGCCGCTGTAACCGGCGTCGGCGTCGTCGACATGGGCCCGCACGGGGTTGTACAGGGACATGGCGAGCGCGGTGCCGACATAGCCGTCGCCCCCGGTGGAGCTGCCCAGCTCGGCAGTGGCGGAGAGCTGCTGCCCCCAGTCGACGGGCACCTTGTAGAAGAGGGTCTGCCCGGGCTGGATCGCGTCCTGCCAGACCCCCTGGCCCACGGCGCTCGCGTCGGCGAATCCGGCCCCGCCCGCACGCCGCGTGGCGTCCCCGAGGACGGCCTCGGGCGGCGCGGAGTTCCAGCCTCCGGGCGGGGTCGTCGCACCGGGCTGCCGCGGGGCGGGCTCGGAGACGTAGTCGAGCTCCAGGTCCCAGTCACCGGACGAGGGCGCGGTCGGGGTCAGACCACGCCGTTCGATCACGACGTAGTAGACGCCCGATCTCCCGCATCCGTACGTACCGGGACCGGTCTCGCGCGAGGCCGAGGCGGTGATCGGGTGCGGGCTCTGGGTGGGGCCGAAGTGCGCGGTCCCGGTGGAGCAGGTGGTGCCGTCGGCGTCCTGGACGGACAGCTTGAGACCGTCGGAGGAGGAGACCTGTGCTCCCGTCCCGGGGATCGCCGTCGCGGAGACATAGGCGTCGGCCGCGGAGTCGAGTTCCAGGCGGTAGTAGCGCTTGCCGGCGGCGGGCAGGGTGCTCCTGTACGTCTGCCCGGGATCCAGCCGTAGCGCGTCCGTGGTGCCGTCGGCGCCCTCGACCGTCCGGGCGTCACGGGCGAAGGCGTACGGGGTCCTGGTTCCGTCCGCGGTCGCGGAGGCCGGAGCGGAATGCACCGAAAGCGCCGGCGTCGTCAGCGCGAGCGCCGTGGCGCACAGGGTCACCGCCGCCCGCGCCGGTGGCCGCCCGTACGCGAGCGCCCCGCATACCGCACCCGTGCGCCACCCCATCACGCGCCCCCTCGCCGTAGCCGCCCGAACCGCCGCCCATCCTGCCCCGTGGGCCACGGCGGCACCCGTCCCTTGCGCAGGACCGGCCGAAACGATCCGCTCGCGATCCGGCGCCTCACCTCTTCACAACACAAAGCCCCGACCGCTCCGGCGGTCGGGGCCTGCTCCGAATCTGTTGTCTGTCGGACCTCACGAACCCGTGGGCACGGAGTCAGTCGCCTCCGTCCACAGATCCTGCTCGGCGCGATCCGCCTGGATCTGGCGGTACACGAGGAGCCCGCCGATGGCGGCCAGTGCGACCAGGAGAAGCTTCTTCACCGCGCGACCTCGTCTTTCCTTGACGTAGGGGACCTCTGGCGCCCGACTATACACACCGACCGATATCGGTCGGCGACCTGAGTCGCTCCTCAACTCGGGCCCGGGGTACCGCAGTACGGCGTGCCCACCCGTTCCCTGCCTCCACGTGACCATATGTCGCAGACCGCGACCTTCACTGCCGTCCCCGCCTTTCCCGAACTTTACGGACGTCTTGCGCCCATCCGGGTGGTGTTCATCCGAAGAACGACGCGCCACGGCTGTCGGTCCACCACTTCGCGACCTCCTTACACATCATGAGGAAAGTACGCAAATCGCCCGACCCGAAAGTGAGGGGACATGACCGGGAACAAGGTCATGAAGCTGTGGACCGCCATCGTCACCGCCTTCCTGGCACTGTGCACCGCGCTCGGACTGACCACCAGGACCGCCGCCGCGGCGGTACCCCAGGCCCACCCGGAGCGCAACAGCAACGGCGACTGCGACAGCGCCGGCACCAGCGCCGACGAGATGCTGCCAAGACAGTCCACCGCCGGCTGGTCCCACAAACGGTCACTACCCCCCACGATGAAGCAACGCATCAGGGCCGAGGCCCACGGCTCCTCCCCGTCCTGCCGACACCGCCCGCTCACGGACGCCAGCCCGGCCATCCCCCTCGCCCGCTCGGCCCTGGAGTCCCGCTTCGACCCCCTCGTGGCCTCCGCCGAGCTTCCCGCGCACCTCGCGCACTGACCCTCTCCCCGCCGCACCACCACCGCCCACGACGCATCGTGGGCCCACAGGCGAATTGCGTACGCCTCAGGCAGGCTGCCCGGCACCCGCTCCCAGGTGCCGGGCCTTGCGGCCATCTCCGGACAGCATTGACCACGACCCTCCATGCGAGAACCCGCCATGGCCGACAAGGGCGTGCCCGTGCTGTTCACGGCGGCATCGCACCTACGGCCATGGCTCATGGCCACGCGGTTACGGAGACGCGATCTTCGGCCGATGTCAGCCGTAGATGCAAGAACCCCCGATCCTGCTGGATCGGGGGTCTATTCACTGGTGGGGCCAACAGGATTTGAATCCTCCCCCAGCTGAAGCAGGGGGATTCCTGGCTCACGTTGGCTGCGGGTCAGCGACCAGCAGCTCTTACACGATCAACACCAGCCGGGTTGAAACCAGCCCGGTTTTGTACGGCAAAGCTTGGAGGTGCGCGTGCCGTCTTGGTTCTCGATCGGCACGGTGCGCGCTTGGTTCTCGCAACGCACGCACACCTTACCCGATCATGTGGGCGGTCTTTCGCCCTGGGGGCGAAACCCCCGTTTCCTGCCCTGCTCCGCAGGGGTCCCATTCCTCCCCGGCCTGAAGGCCGGGGCGTCCTCGGAGGCATTTGGTGAACCTTTGGCCGCCCGTCATCGCCTTGTCCGGCCCTGCTTGATGCTCTGCTGCTGCGCGACGGCCTTCTTCAGCTGCTCGGTGACATCACCGGTCTGTGCGGCGGGCGGGGCCTTGATCGCGGCCGTGGCGCCGAACTTCTCGAAGTCCATCGTCACCGTCACACTGCCGAACCGCTGCTTCATCCGGACCGGGAAGCCCTTGGCACCGACCCAGATGTCCATGGTGATCGAGTCACCATGGCCGGTCATCGCACCGAAGAGTTCGGGTCGCCATAGACCTTCTTGAACGTGCCCATGTGCTCCTTGTCGACCACGGCCCGGTAGTGGGTCGCACTCTGCCCGTCGACGGTCTCCTTGCCGAGGTCGTCGACATTGTTGGCGTACTTCAGGCCCTTCATCGCGAACGCGGGGCTGCCCGCGGCGGAGTTCCCCTGAAACGCCTGGGCGCCCTTGTCGCCGAACACCGCCGACGCGTCGATCTTCATCCATTCCTTGCCCTTGAGTGGGCCGGAAGGCCGCGGGCCGATGTCGTAGTAGTAGGCGCCGTCCACGAACACCGTGTGGGTCTTGGCGGCGGCGGGCCGGCCCCCGGGCGCCCGCACGGCCTTGGTGTCCATCATGACGTCGAACGCGAGGCCCTGACCCCAGGAGTACGTGCCGTCCAGGCTGATCGGGCCGGACCCCGACCTCTCGGTCGTCATCCTGACCTGGGCGGACCCCACGTTCTCGGTCCGATCGGTCGCCCGCGCCAGCGCCGCCACGGTCATGTCGGCGTTGTCGACGGCCTTGGCGGCCGTCTTCGCGCCCTCCGTGTGTCGGCGGCGGCTGTTTTCACCCGTCGCCGACACCGTGCTGCACGCGGACGTCAGCATCAGCGCCGCCACCGTCACCCCTGCCCAGGCCGCGGTGTGCCGCAGTCTCATCTGTCCCACCCCACTGCTGTGACTCTGCTGTGGACGCCGACTCTAGCGACACCTCTCCTGAGGATTTCCGGGGTAACTCACGCGGCCGGCACCGCCCGCGGCCAGCGTCTCGGCGGCCACGACACGGCACCCGGCTTTTCGCCCTCGGGCGCGGAGGACCTGGCCCGCGTAGTCCGCGGCCGCGTGGGTGTGGATCCGCCCGGAAGCCCGCCCGTCCCGCGAGGTCAGGGGTTGGGTTGCCCAATGGCTTTCAGTTGCCATCCACTGCCCCTGCACCCCTCGGCCAACGGCGGAAAGCGCTCGCGCACGCCGGTGTGGTACTTGTGGCGCTGCCCACAGTCGCATTCGTACATTCCGAGTGCGGGAACGATCTCCCCGGGGTGATAGACCTTCTCAGCCTCTTCGCCCATGGAGCCTGCCTACGCCACCCCCTGGGGTACCGCACGCCACTGGGCGGCGACCGGGTGGATCTCGCAGGCCCTCATATGCGGAAGCCCGGTAGACGCTGATGGTCTACCGGGCTTCTGACCTGGCAATGAGCCCGCCAGGCTGAACACGCGGGCTCTCAGGGGTTCTCACTGACGCCGTTGACCCAGGACACAGAACTCGTTGCCTTCGGGGTCTGCCATGACAACCCACGACTGGTCGCCCTGGCCGATGTCGACACGCTTGGCGCCATGAGCCTCGAGGCGAGCCACCTCGGCGTCCTGGTCATCGGGCCTGAAGTCGAGATGCAGCCGGCTCTTGACCTTCTTACTCTCATCAAGCCGGACGAAGTCCAACCCTGGCAGGCGATCCGGCTCCGGGCGGATCTCGAACTCCTCATCGGAGGAGTGGACCACAACCCAACCAAGAGCCTCGGCCCACCACTGCCCCAAGGCCACCGGATCCACCGAGTGAACAATTACCTGTTCCCATTCCAAGGTCATCTGCCGAGTCTAGGCGTACCGGGGCTTCGGAAACAGGCGCTTGAAACGCTTGGAGGGAGGCCACGCAGGGGCTGACCGGCGCCCCGAGCGGAGCCGGGAAGGCTGCCCGGCAGAGCGGAGCGCAGCCGAGGCCTGATCTTCTCCTTCGAGCACGGCGGCATGATCGATCCGTTGGGTTTCTCCCGAACCTTCGATCGGCTCGTCAAGCGGGCCGGCGTCCACCAGGTCACGGGAAGCGGTCGCGATGCTCACTGAGCTTCGGGAAGATCCGCACATCGGCTGATGTCAGCCGTAGATGTCAAAGACCCCCAACCACAATCGGTCGGGGGTCTTTTCGCTGGTGGGGCTAACAGGATTTGAACCTGTGGCCTCATCCTTATCAGGGATGCGCTCTAACCAACTGAGCTATAGCCCCGCCGCGCTTTGCGGTGTGTGTCCCGCGCGCTGACCCCTGAAGATTAGCGCACGAGGTGGGAAGTCCCAAAATCGATACCGGGGCCCCGCTCCGCCCGCCTCCCAGGGCCCAGCCGGGGCGGCTCGCACGGTGGCCCCGCCCGGAAACAGAAGAGCGCATCCCGTCCGGGATGCGCTCTCACCGCCGAGGCAGCCGACGTGGTGTGTCGACGGCCGGGCGCCGACAAGGACGCCCGTAGCGGTGCGGCGAACGTCCGGTAGGAAAGGCGCGCGCCGTTGACGCCGCGGGCGTTGCGGAGGGCGCCTACTCGTCTTCCGCCAGCGTCAGCTCGACACCGCCCACGAAGCCCGCGGAAACGTTGTAGATGAACGCGCCCAGTGTGGCGAGGGCGGTCGCCAGGACGACATCGATGACCGCGATGATCGTCGTGAACATCAGGACGTGCGGCAGGGACAGGAACGACTGCAGATCGAAACCGTTCGACTCGGTCGAGCCGGTGGCCTCCGAGATCGTGCCGCCGACCGTCGAGAAGACGCCCATCGCGTTCATGACCATCCACAGCACCGCCGCTGCCACGATGGTGCAGATGCCGAGCGCGATGGAGAGCAGGAAGCTGACCTTCATCACGGACCACGGATCGGCCTTCGCCACCCTCAGACGCGCCTTGCGGGTGCGCGGAGTGGTGCTCGCGCCCGTGCGCGGCCGGCGCATGGCGCCCGTCGGCGGCTGTGCCTGATAGGCGTGCGGCGGATGGTAGGGCCCCGCCTGCTGCTGGGTCCGGCGCTCCCCCGGCAGGGGAGACGCGGGCGGCGCGGTGGCCCCCGGCGCAGCGGTCGGCGGCGCTGCCGGCGCGGGCGGTGTGGCGCCGGGAGCGGCCGGGCCCGCTCCAGCCGGCTGCTGGGTCTGCGGGCCTCGGGTGTCCGTCACAGTTCCCCCCTGGGATCCATGAGACTCATGGGAGTAGGTCGATTCCGCGGCGGAGCCACGGCCGCCGTCCGTTTCCGCACCGGTCGATCCGGGGCCGGTGGCTCCGCTCACGCTGACTCACTCCTCGTGCTACTCGGCCGAGGGCGCTTCGCCCTCGTCCGTGCCGGTGATCGCGGCATCCTCGGCGATCTCGTCCACGGCCTCGCCGCCGTCGACTTCCTCCGCCTCGCGCCCCGCCTCGGCGTTACGTGCGATACCGACCACGGCATCGCGCTTGCCCAGATTGATCAGTTGGACGCCCATGGTGTCACGGCCCGTCTCCCTGACCTCGTTGACTCGCGTGCGAATCACACCGCCCGACAGCGTGATGGCGAGGATCTCGTCGGTCTCCTCGACCACCAGCGCACCGACGAGCGAGCCGCGGTCCTCAACGATCTTGGCGGCCTTGATACCGAGGCCACCGCGACCCTGGACGCGGTACTCGTCGACAGCGGTCCGCTTCGCGTACCCGCCGTCTGTGGCAGTGAACACGAACGTACCGGGTCGAACAACATTCATCGAGAGAAGCTCGTCGCCCCCACGGAAACTCATGCCCTTGACGCCCGAGGTGGCGCGGCCCATTGGGCGCAGGGACTCGTCGGTCGCCGTGAACCGGATCGACTGTGCCTTCTTGCTGATCAGAAGCAGATCGTCGTCCGGTGAAACGAGCTCGGCCCCAATCAGTTCGTCGTCGGATCCGTCCGCCGTCTCCCGGAGATTGATCGCGATGACACCGCCGGAACGCGGCGAATCGTAATCCTTCAGAGGCGTCTTCTTGACCAGACCGCCCTTGGTGGCGAGCACCAGGTAGGGCGCGGCCTCGTAGTCGCGGATGGCCAGGATCTCGGCGATCGACTCGTCCGGCTGGAAGGCCAGCAGGTTCGCGACGTGCTGACCGCGCGCGTCCCGGCCGGCGTCCGGCAGCTCATAGGCCTTCGCGCGGTAGACGCGGCCCTTGTTGGTGAAGAACAGCAGCCAGTGGTGCGTCGTGGACACGAAGAAGTGGTCGACGATGTCGTCTTCCTTCAGCTTCGTGCCGCGCACGCCCTTGCCGCCGCGCTTCTGGGCCCGGTAGTCGTCGGTCTTGGTGCGCTTGATGTAGCCGCCGCGGGTCACCGTGACGACGATGTCCTCCTCGGCGATGAGGTCCTCGATGGACATGTCGCCGTCGAAGGGCACCAGCTGGCTGCGGCGTTCGTCGCTGTACTTCTCGACGATCGCGGCGAGCTCCTCGCTGATGATGCCGCGCTGGCGGACGGGCGAGGCCAGGATCTCGTTGTACTCCTGGATCTTCGCCTGCAGCTCGTCGTGCTCCTGGACGATCTTCCGACGCTCCAGGGCCGCGAGTCGGCGCAGCTGCATCTCGAGGATGGCGTTCGCCTGGATCTCGTCGATCTCCAGGAGGCGCATCAGGCCGTCCCGCGCGATCTCGACGGTGTCGCTGCGCCGGATCAGCGCGATGACCTCGTCGATGGCGTCCAGGGCCTTCAGCAGACCGCGCAGGATGTGCGCACGCTCCTCGGCCTTGCGCAGCCGGAAGCGCGTACGGCGGACGACGACCTCGATCTGGTGCGTCACCCAGTGGCGGATGAACGCGTCCAGGGACAGGGTGCGCGGCACGCCGTCCACGAGCGCCAGCATGTTGGCGCCGAAGTTCGTCTGCAGGTCGGTGTGCTTGTAGAGGTTGTTCAGGACGACCTTGGCGACCGCGTCCCTCTTGAGGACGATGACCAGGCGCTGGCCGGTGCGCGACGACGTCTCGTCGCGGACGTCCGCGATGCCGCCGATCTTGCCGTCCTTCACCAGGTCGGCGATCTTCTGCGCAAGGTTGTCGGGGTTGACCTGGTACGGCAGCTCGGTGACCACCAGGCACTGGCGGTTCTGGATCTCCTCGACCTCGACGACCGCGCGCATGGTGATCGAGCCGCGGCCGGTGCGGTACGCCTCCTCGATGCCCTTGCGGCCCACCACGAGGGCACCCGTCGGGAAGTCGGGGCCCTTGATGCGCTCGACGAGGGCGTCGAGCAGCTCCTCGTGCGAGGCCTCCGGGTTCTCCAGGTACCACTGGGCGCCGGCCGCGACCTCGCGGAGGTTGTGCGGCGGGATGTTGGTCGCCATGCCGACCGCGATACCGGCCGAGCCGTTGATCAGCAGGTTCGGGAAACGGGACGGCAGGACCGTCGGCTCCTGGGAGCGGCCGTCGTAGTTGTCCGTGAAGTCGACGGTCTCCTCGTCGATGTCCCGGACCATCTCCATGGACAGCGGCGCCATCTTGCACTCGGTGTAGCGCATGGCGGCCGCGGGGTCGTTGCCCGGGGAGCCGAAGTTGCCGTTGGAATCCACCAGCGGCATCCGCATCGACCACGGCTGCGCAAGACGCACCAGAGCGTCGTAGATGGAGGAGTCGCCGTGCGGGTGGTAGTTGCCCATCACGTCGCCGACGACGCGGGCGCACTTGTAGAAGCCGCGCTCGGGCCGGTACCCGCCGTCGTACATCGCGTACAGGACGCGGCGGTGCACGGGCTTCAGACCGTCCCGCACGTCGGGCAGCGCACGCGAGACGATGACGGACATCGCGTAGTCGAGGTACGAGCGCTGCATCTCCGTCTCGAGCCCGACGGGCTCGATGCGCACAGTGGTGTCGCCGGCCTCTTCAGGCGTCACGGGAGTGTTCTCGTCGGCCATTGCTGGTGAAGATCCTTCCTGGTGCGGTCAGCGGGGACCGACTCAGATGTCGAGGAAGCGGACGTCCTTGGCGTTGCGCTGAATGAACGCGCGGCGTGCCTCCACGTCCTCGCCCATGAGGACCGAGAAGAGGTCGTCGGCCTGGGCTGCGTCGTCGAGGGTGACCTGGCCGAGGACGCGGTGGTCGATGTCCATGGTCGTCACGCGCAGCTCCTCGGCGTTCATCTCGCCGAGACCCTTGAAGCGCTGGATCGAGTCCTCCCGAACCCGCTTGCCGCGCTGGCGGCCCATCTCCAGCAGTGCGTCGCGCTCGCGGTCGGAGTACGCGTACTCGACCTCGTCCCGACCCCACTTGATCTTGTAGAGCGGGGGACGCGAGAGGAACACGTGCCCGGCCTCGACCAGCGGCCGCATGAAGCGGAAGAGGAACGTCAGCAGCAGAGTGTTGATGTGCTGGCCGTCGACGTCGGCGTCCGCCATCAGGATGATCTTGTGATAGCGAAGCTTCTCGAGGTCGAAGTCCTCGTGCACGCCGGTGCCGAACGCGGAGATCAGCGCCTGGATCTCCTGGTTCTGCAGGATCTTGTCGATCCGCGCCTTCTCGACGTTGAGGATCTTTCCTCGGATCGGGAGGATCGCCTGGTACTGCGGGTTGCGGCCGGACTTGGCCGAGCCGCCCGCGGAGTCACCCTCGACGATGAAGATCTCGCACTTGGTCGGGTCGTTGGACTGGCAGTCCGAGAGCTTGCCCGGCAGGGACGCGCTCTCCAGCAGGCCCTTGCGGCGGGTGAGGTCACGCGCCTTGCGCGCCGCAACGCGCGCGGTGGCTGCCTGGATGCCCTTGCGGATGATGTCCGCCGCCTCGTTCGGGTTGCGGTCCAGCCAGTCGTTGAGGTGCTCGTAGACAGCCTTCTGGACGAACGTCTTCGCCTCGGTGTTGCCCAGCTTGGTCTTGGTCTGGCCCTCGAACTGCGGCTCGCTCAGCTTGACCGAGATGATCGCCGTCAGGCCCTCGCGGATGTCGTCGCCCGTGAGGTTGTCGTCCTTCTCGCGGAGCATCTTCTTATCGCGCGCGTACTTGTTGATCAGCGAGGTCAGCGCCGCACGGAAGCCCTCCTCGTGCGTACCGCCCTCGTGGGTGTGGATGATGTTGGCGAAGGAGTACACGCCCTCGCTGTAGCCGCTGTTCCACTGCATCGCGACCTCGAGGGACAGGCTCTTGTCCCTGTCCTCGGCGTCCAGGTCGATCACCGTCGGGTGCACCACGTCTCCCTTGCGGGAGTTCAGGTACTTCACGAAGTCGACGATGCCGCCCTCGTAGTGGTACGTGACGGCCTTGACCTCGTCCTTCTCGTCGGCACCGGCCTCGTCCGCCCCTGCGGTGGCCTTCGCCGACTCCCGTTCGTCGGTGAGCCTGATCGTCAGGCCCTTGTTGAGGAACGCCATCTCCTGGAAGCGCCGCGAGAGCGTCTCGAAGGAGTACTCGGTGGTCTCGAAGATGTCCGGGTCGGCCCAGAAAGTGACCGAGGTGCCGGTGTCGCCGGTCTCCTCGTGCTGGGCGAGCGGGGCCGTCGGGACGCCCATCTTGTAGTCCTGCGTCCAACGGTGGCCGTCGGTCCTGACCTCGACCGACACCTTGCTGGACAGGGCGTTCACGACGGAGACGCCCACGCCGTGCAGACCGCCGGAGACCGCGTAGCCGCCGCCGCCGAACTTGCCGCCCGCGTGCAGAACGGTCAGCACGACCTCGATGGCCGGCTTGCCCTCGGAGGGGACGATGCCCACGGGGATGCCGCGGCCGTTGTCGACGACGCGCACGCCGCCGTCGGCCAGGATCGTCACGTCGATCGTGTCCGCGTGTCCGGCCAGAGCCTCGTCGACGGAGTTGTCCACGACCTCGTACACGAGGTGGTGCAGACCGCGCTCACCGGTCGAGCCGATGTACATGCCGGGTCGCTTGCGGACCGCGTCCAGTCCCTCGAGGACGGTGATGGCGCTCGCGTCGTACGAGGCGGTGACCTCGCCGTTCGAGGAGGTACCCGCGCCGCTCAGGCCGGCGTCGGTGGACGGGATGTTCTCGTTGGGGTTGCCGGAATCGGCCACGAAGCGCCCTTTCTGGCACAGCACGAGCCAGGCTCGTCGGCGGGTTGCCGGAGCGGCTGCGGCATGTTGCGTTGGTAAGCCTTGATCAGCGTTGCTCAGCTTTTCCCGGACGGTCCCCACGTATGGGGCGGGATTGTCTTCCAGTCTACCGGTAGCGCCGACAGTGATGGGGGTTTGCCGGTACCTGAGTCCGCATGTGCCGCCCTCAACCGGTCTCGCCCGACTCCCCATATGCGGAGCGGGGCTCCAAGAGGCTCTACGAGGCACTCAGCGCTTCCGGCTGTCAACCCTTGGCTACTTGAGAGTCAGGTCGGTGTTCGCAACCGCGTGCGGGTATGGCAAAACAACCGCCGGCACCTGCTCCGAGCGGCTTCGAGTGATGTCGGTCACCCGTAGGTGTCACCGGGTCCCGTGCTGCCGGGGGCGCGCAGGGGACCGTAGCGGCGGACGGGACCGCCGGGACCGTGGACCTTGAGCAACCGGACCGTGCCATGGCCGAGGTCCTCGTTCAGGCGTGCGACCAGCTGAGGGGCCAGCAGCCGCAGCTGGGTCGCCCACGCCGTGGAGTCGCAGCCGACGGTCAGCACCCGCTCGTCCTCGTCGTAACGTTCCGGCACACAGTGCTTGGCGAGGTCCTCGCCGACGATCTGGGGCCAGCGGCCCATCACACCGCCCACCGCGGCCGGGGTCTCCCAGCCGCGCTCGGTGATCAGCCGGTTGATCGCGGCGCCGAGGGCCATGGGGTCACGCCCGTCGGCGCGGGCGCCGGAGCGCAGTCCGCCTCGCCGCGCCTGCTTCTTCTGCTGCGCCGCGTCCCCCCGCGCGCGTGCCTGTTCCTTGGCGGCCCTGAGCGCCACGCGCGCGAGGTCCACGCCCGAGAGCTCGGGGGTCTTCTCCGGCAGAGGGTCGTCGGTGCTCATGCGCGCTCCACTGTGCCGTCGGACACGGTGTACCGCGCCCCCGTCAGTACGTGCGGTACGTCGTCGTCGACCGCCGCGGTCACCAGGACCTGCTCGCCGGGCGCCACCAGTTCGGCCAGGCGCTCGCGACGACGGGTGTCCAGTTCGGCGAAGACGTCGTCGAGGACGAGAACCGGCTCGTTGCCCTCGGCGCGAAGGAGGTCGTACGACGCCAGGCGCAGTGCCAGCGCGTAGGACCAGGACTCGCCGTGGGAGGCGTATCCCTTGGCTGGCAGCTGCCCGAGTTTGAGAAGAAGATCGTCCCGGTGGGGTCCCACCAGGGTGACGCCGCGCTCGATCTCCTGTTTGCGGGCCTCGGCGAGGGCGGCTGTCAGCTGCTCGTACAGGGCCTCGCGCGTGTGGGCCTCACCAGGCGCGGACGGCCGGTACTCCAGAGCGGTCGGACCGCCGCCGGGTGCCAGCTGCTCGTACGCCTTGTCGGCGAGGGGCTGGATCGCGGCGACAAGGTCGAGACGCTGGGCGAGCAGCTCGGCGCCGGCGCGCGCGAGGTGCTGGTCCCAGACGTCGAGGGTCGACAGGTCCATGGAGCGACCACCGTGGCGGCGGGCCAGTGCAGCCGTCTTGAGCAGGGTGTTGCGCTGCTTGAGGACCCGGTCGTAGTCGGAGCGGACGCCCGCCATCCGCGGGGAGCGCGCGGTGATCAGCTCGTCGAGGAATCGGCGCCGCTCGCCGGGGTCGCCCTTGACCAGCGCGAGGTCCTCGGGCGCGAACAGCACGGTCCGTACGATGCCGAGCACATCACGCGGTCTGACCTGCGAGGACCTGTTGATTCGGGCACGGTTGGCCTTGCCGGGGTTCAGCTCCAGCTCCACCAGCTGCTGCCGCTCGCCCTGCCTGACCTGCGCCCGGATGATCGCACGCTCGGCGCCCATGCGGACGAGGGGCGCGTCGGAGGAGACGCGGTGGCTGCCGAGGGTCGCCAGATAGCCGACCGCCTCGACGAGATTCGTCTTGCCCTGTCCGTTGGGGCCGACGAACGCGGTGACGCCCAGGTCGAGCGGGACGTCGACCCGGGCGTACGAGCGGAAGTCGGCCAGCGACAGATGCGTGACGTGCATGGTCGTTCACCGACCTCCCCCAGGGTTGTGGACCGCCGGGCGGTCCTGTGGATTACTTCTTCTCGACCGCGTGGCCACCGAACTGGTTGCGCAGCGCCGCGATCATCTTCATCTGCGGCGAGTCGTCCTGCCGCGAGCTGAAGCGGGCGAACAGCGACGCCGTGATCGCCGGGAGCGGCACGGCGTTGTCGATGGCGGCCTCGACGGTCCAGCGGCCCTCGCCGGAGTCGGCCGCCCAGCCGCGCAGCCTGTCCAGGTGCTCGTCCTCGTCCAGGGCGTTGACCGCGAGGTCCAGCAGCCAGGAGCGGATGACCGTGCCCTCCTGCCAGGAGCGGAACACCTCGCGGACGTTCTCCACGGAGTCCGCCTTCTCCAGCAGCTCCCAGCCCTCGGCGTAGGCCTGCATCATCGCGTACTCGATGCCGTTGTGGACCATCTTCGCGAAGTGGCCGGCGCCGACCTTGCCCGCGTGCACGGAACCGAACTCGCCCTCGGGCTTGAGTGCGTCGAAGATCGGCTGCACCTTGGCGACGTTCACGGCGTCGCCGCCGTACATCAGCGCGTAGCCGTTCTCCAGGCCCCAGACGCCGCCGGAGACGCCGCAGTCCACGAAACCTATGCCCTTGACCGCGAGCTCCGCGGCGTGCTTCTCGTCGTCCGTCCAGCGGGAGTTGCCGCCGTCCACGACGACGTCACCGGGCTCCAGGAGCTCGGCGAGCTCGTCGATCGTGGACTGGGTCGGTCGGCCGGCCGGGACCATCACCCACACCACGCGCGGGCCCTCGAGCTTGCCCACAAGCTCTTCGAGGCTGTGGACATCGGCGAGGTCCGGGTTGCGGTCGTATCCGATGACGGTGTGGCCTGCGCGGCGTATCCGCTCGCGCATGTTGCCGCCCATCTTGCCGAGGCCGACGAGACCGAGCTCCATCAGTTGTTCCTTAGGTTGCGGTGTGGCAGGAGGGCACTTCCGTGCCTGCGTCCGAGCCTAGACCCGGGCTCTCCTGCACACTCGGGGGCCTACGCGCTCACCCGTAGGCCCCCGACCTGCGGCTTCGTCCGGCGGACCCGGTGATCCACCGGGTCGATCGGGGCTGTGGACGGCGATCGGCGCTCAGCCGCTGAGCCGCACCGGCATGATCAGGTACTTGTACGCGTCGTCCGCCTCGGCGTCCACAGCCGGCTTGCCGCCGAGCAGCGCGGGCTTCGTGGACGTCGTGAAGGACAACTGGGCCACCGGGGAGTCGATCGCGCTCAGACCGTCCAGCAGGAAGGTCGGGTTGAAGGCGATCGAGATGTCGTCGCCCTCCAGGTTCGCGTCGACCCTTTCCACAGCCTGTGCGTCGTCGCTGGAACCGGCCTCCAGGATCAGCACGCCCTGCTCGAAGCTCAGCCGCACCGGGGTGTTGCGTTCGGCGACCAGGGCCACGCGCTTGACGGCCTCCACGAAGGGGGCGGTCTCGATGGTGGCGACGGAGTTGAACTCCGTCGGGAACAGCGTGCGGTACTTGGGGAGGTCGCCCTCGAGGAGGCGGGTGGTCGTCCGGCGGCCGGCACCCTCGAAACCGATCAGGCCCTCGCCCGCGCCCGAGCCGGACAGCGCCAGGATCACGCTGTCACCGCTGGTCAGCGCCTTGGCGGTGTCCAGGAGGGTCTTGGCGGGCACCAGGGCGACCGCGGACGCCTCCGGGTTCTCCGGCTTCCACAGGAACTCGCGGACCGCGAAGCGGTAGCGGTCGGTGGAGGCCAGCGTGACCGTGTCGCCCTCGATCTCGATGCGCACACCGGTGAGGACGGGCAGCGTGTCGTCGCGGCCCGCGGCGATGGCCACCTGCTGGACCGCGGAGGCGAAGACCTCGCCCGGGACGGTGCCCGTCGCGTTCGGCATCTGCGGCAGAGCCGGGTACTCCTCCACAGGCAGTGTGTGGAGGGTGAACCGGGAGGAGCCACAGACGACCGTCGCCCGTACACCGTCTGTGGAAATCTCCACCGGGCGGTTGGGGAGGGCGCGGGAGATGTCGGCGAGGAGTCGGCCGGAGACGAGGACCGTGCCCTCCTCCTCGACCTCGGCCTCCACGGACACCCGCGCGGAGACCTCGTAGTCGAAGCTGGACAGGCTCAGCTGGCCGTCCTCGGCCTTCAGCAGCAGGCCGGCGAGGACAGGCGCCGGCGGACGGGCCGGGAGGCTGCGTGCCGCCCAGGCAACTGCCTCCGCGAGTACGTCGCGTTCCACCCGGATCTTCACCGTAAGCCGCCTCCTGCTGTTGCCGGCGTTCTCGCCCTGCCTGGCCTTCGTCGTCTGACTCGGTGTCGCGGACCTCTGTGAGGGGAAGGACACCGGGGAACAGTCTGACGCACCGCACCGACAGTAGGTGCCGCTCGGGGTCAAGTCGTGACGAGGGGCAGTCGGAGGCCGGAGAGCGAGTTGTGCACAGCACCCGCTTCGAAGCGAATTCCAGGGTCTCTCTAGTTAGGAGTAGTAGTAGGGGCTGTGGATACCGTGGATAACCGCGTTGTCGCAGGTCAGACGCGAGATTTTGTCCACGGGCCCTGTGGGCACAGCCGGTGGACAACCAGGTGTCTCTGTGGAGAACGGAAAGTTCTGCACACCCCGTGCACAGCTCCAGGGCACTTCTCCCCAGTGCCGTCCCCAGCTTTACCCGTCTTTCCCACAGGCCAACCCAGCCCCTTGGTGTGACGCCTTTCACTCGGGCCGGTGAGAAGACGTGCCGCGTTGCCGAACAGTGGACAGGGATGTGGAGAAGGGTCGGATCACTGGGGACAACCGGCCGCAGCCTGTGGGCCGACGGTGGACAACTCTGCCCACAGCTTGTGGATCTTCAAGTCGTCCACAGTCTGTGGAGATCGTTCGTCCACCAATCCACAGGTGGCTGAGCTGGCCTGATCGTCATTCCACAGCACTGCCTGTGGACGCGGTCTGGACAACTTCGCAGTCCCCAGGATGTGGACGGAAGAAAGTCGCCTGATCTGTGGAGAGTGGCCGTAACCCGGCAGGTATTCGAACAACGGGTGTCATGCACGCGGCCTGCGGGACGGTCCTGCATACGGTCCGCGGGATGGCGGACGCCGGCGTCCTCGCATCGCCGGGCAGGACCCCTGGCCGCCCCCGCACGCGGCTGTCGGGCCCTGGGCCGCCCCGAGTGCCCGCCCCCGGCCGCGACGGACTGAGCCCTGCGACACGTGGCCGTGAGGCTGAACCCTCCGGTACGCGGCCGTGAGGCTGAACCCTCCGGTACGCGGCCGTGAGGCTGAACCCTCCGGTACGCGGCCGAGGCGCTGCGCCTTTCGACGCATGGGAGAAGAGCGACGCAGGGCAAGCGCACAGAAACGCGGAAGGCGCCCTCGGGGAAAGTCCCGGGGCGCCCTCGGTGCCGTGTGCGAGCGGCGGTCAGCCGTTCTTGATGCGGTTCGTCAGCTCGGTCACCTGGTTGTAGATGGAACGCCGCTCGGCCATCAGCGCGCGGATCTTGCGGTCGGCGTGCATCACCGTCGTGTGGTCGCGACCGCCGAACTGCGCCCCGATCTTCGGCAGCGACAGGTCGGTGAGCTCACGGCACAGGTACATCGCGATCTGGCGGGCGGTCACCAGGGCGCGGCCGCGCGAGGTGCCGCACAGGTCCTCCACCGTCAGCCCGAAGTAGTCCGCGGTGGCCGCCATGATGGCGGTCGTGGTGATCTCGGGGGCGGTGTCCTCGCCGCCGGGGATCAGGTCCTTGAGGACGATCTCCGTCAGACCGAGGTCCACGGGCTGCCGGTTGAGCGACGCGAACGCCGTCACCCGGATCAACGCGCCCTCCAGCTCGCGGATGTTGCGCGAGATACGGGAGGCGATGAACTCCAGTACCTCCGGCGGGGCGTTGAGCTGTTCCTGCACCGCCTTCTTGCGCAGGATCGCGATGCGCGTCTCGAGCTCTGGCGGCTGGACGTCGGTGATCAGACCCCACTCGAAGCGGTTCCGCAGCCGGTCCTCCAGGGTCACCAGCTGCTTGGGCGGCCGGTCCGAGGACAGCACGATCTGCTTGTTGGCGTTGTGGAGCGTGTTGAAGGTGTGGAAGAACTCCTCCTGCGTCGACTCCTTCTGCGCCAGGAACTGGATGTCGTCGACCAGCAGGATGTCCATGTCGCGGTAGCGCTTGCGAAACGCGTCCGCCTTGCCGTCGCGGATGGAGTTGATGAACTCGTTGGTGAACTCCTCGGAGCTCACGTAGCGCACCCGGGTGCCCGGGTAGAGGCTGCGGGCGTAGTGGCCGATCGCATGCAGCAGATGGGTCTTGCCGAGCCCCGACTCCCCATAGATGAAGAGGGGGTTGTACGCCTTTGCGGGCGCCTCGGCGACCGCGACCGCGGCCGCGTGCGCGAAGCGGTTGGAGGCGCCGATGACGAACGTGTCGAAGAGGTACTTCGGATTCAGGCGCGCGGTGGGTTCGCCCGGACCGGTCGCCGGCGCAGGCTGCGCGGCCAGCGGGCCGGGCGCGCCGGTGGTCGGGAGGACGGGGCCCACCGGACCGCCCCGGTGCACATGGCCGCCGCCGGAGGGCGGCTCCGGGAGCTCGCGCCGGTCCGGGCGCTGCTGGTCGAAGTCGGCGCGTGCGCTCTCGTACTCCTGGCGCTGCTGCTCGTAGGGCGACCGCTCCATCGACTGCGTGCGGTAGTCGTGACCCGGCGTCGCGTACGGGTCGCGCTCGGGGAAGCCGAGGCGCTGCTGCTGCCAGCCGTAGTCGTCCTGGGCCGGGCGAGGCCAGGCTCCGGGCTCGGGACGCTGGTACTCGCCCGGGTAGGCGGGGCGGGCGGTGGGCAGTTGGTCACCGGGGTTGGTGGGGAGCTGGTCGGGCCTGACGGCACGGTGGTCGTCCGCCCGGTGGCGGCCGTATCCCTCGTAGCCGCGCTGGCCGTCGTAGACATCGCGGCCCTGCGCGGGCGGAAGCTCGGGCTCCTCATAGCGCGGTGGTACGGGCTGGGCCGGTACCGGCGGCTCGCCGGCCGAGTCGTCTACGGTGATCGCGATACGGATCGGGCGGCCGCACTCGCGGCTCAGGGTGTCGCTGACGATCGGCGCGAGCCGGCCTTCCAGCACGCCCTTCGCGAATTCGTTCGGTACGGCGAGCAGCGCGGTGTCCGCCACCAGCGCCAGTGGCTGGCAGCGCTTGATCCAGTGCTCGTCCTTGGCCTCGACACCAGGCCCGCGGCCCTCACCGAGAAGCTGCTCGAGTACTCGTGGCCATACTGCGGCAAGATCGGCAGGTACGTCAGCCACAGGGCACGCTCTCTCACGGGTCCCACGAACGTGTGGTTGTAGGACGGGTCGGGATGTAACTCGGGTCGGTCGGGGGCAGCCCTGCTGGAGCAGGGGAACGAATCGGAGTCCAGCCACGGTAGTCAGGGCGGCCGGTGTGGTTCAAGTTGCTGTCCCCAGCCTGTGGACAAGTGTCTCTCGCGGGTCGTTGGTTTGACCGGATGGCGTAGCCCCGCGTACCGTAACCAGGTCGAGTTGTCGATGGCTGCTGCCGCCTGCCTCCGATGGGCACAGATCACGCACCAGTGTCCTGACCAGGACACATTTCGGTGATCGGAAAGCGGTGCACTCGGGCGTAATGCGAGCTACTCGTGGGCGCACGGTGACAGCTAGGCGACACCCCGCCAACCATCGAATCATTACTGGAGCCCCCGAGTGAGCAAGCGCACCTTCCAGCCGAACAACCGTCGTCGCGCGAAGACCCACGGCTTCCGGCTGCGTATGCGCACCCGTGCCGGCCGCGCCATCCTGGCGTCCCGCCGCAGCAAGGGTCGCGCCCGCCTGTCCGCCTGATCGCGTACAGGTCGTGTCGTGCTGCCTACCGAGCATCGGCTGAGGCGGCGCGAGGACTTCGCGGCCGCGGTACGCCGAGGACGCCGGGCCGGACGCCCGCTTCTCGTCGTCCACCTTCGTAGCGGTGCCACGGACCCGCATGCGCCTGGGGAGAGCGCTCCCCCGACGCGTGCGGGTTTCGTCGTGAGCAAGGCTGTGGGCGGAGCGGTCGTACGCAACAAGGTGAAGCGCAGGCTTCGCCATCTGATACGTGACCGAGTCGCGCTGCTGCCCCCCGGTAGCCTGGTAGTCGTACGAGCGCTACCCGGTGCGGGTGACGCCGACCAAGCACAGCTGGCCCGAGACCTGGATGCCGCCCTCGAGCGGCTGCTGGGAGGAGGGGGCGCGCGATGAAATACCCACTGCTCGCTCTGATCAAGCTCTACCAGTGGACCATCAGCCCACTGCTCGGGCCGGTGTGCAAGTACTACCCGTCGTGTTCCCACTACGGCTACACGGCCATAGACCGGCACGGTGCGATCAAGGGCACGGCACTCACTGCCTGGCGCATCCTGCGGTGCAATCCGTGGTCGCTGGGCGGTGTGGACCATGTCCCCCCGCGCAAGCGTCCGCGGTGGCACGAAATGCTGCGCGACGCTTGGCGTGCACGCAAGGGCGGGCCCTCCGCCGCCGAACCGGCCATCGATGGGTCGATCTCCTCGAGCCCGGCCGCAGAGACCTCGTCCCATGCCCAAGGAGCATGATTAGTGGACACGATTGCCAGCCTCTTCAGTTTCATCACGACACCTGTCTCCTGGGTCATCGTCCAGTTCCACAAGGTGTACGGCGCGCTCTTCGGCGCTGACACGGGCTGGGCCTGGGGCCTGTCCATCGTGTCCTTGGTGATCCTGATCCGTATCTGCCTGGTCCCGCTCTTCGTGAAGCAGATCAAGGCGACCCGGGCGATGCAGACGCTGCAGCCCGAGATGAAGAAGATCCAGGAGCGCTACAAGAACGACAAACAGCGCCAGTCCGAAGAGATGATGAAGCTGTACAAGGAGTCGGGTACCAACCCGCTCTCCTCGTGCCTTCCCATCCTGGCGCAGTCCCCGTTCTTCTTTGCCCTCTACCACGTGCTCAACGGCATCGCGACGGCCAAGCCGATCGGCGTCATCAACGAGCCGCTGCTCGCCAGTGCCCGTAAGGCGCACATCTTCGGCGCACCGCTGGCCGCGAAGTTCACCGACAGCGGGGACAAGGTCGCGGCGCTCGGCGCCTCGCTGACCGACGTCCGGGTCGTCACCGCGATCATGATCGTCCTGATGTCGGCGTCGCAGTTCTACACGCAGCGCCAGCTGATGACGAAGAACGTCGACACCACGGTGAAGACGCCGTTCATGCAGCAGCAGAAGATGCTGATGTACGTCTTCCCGGTCATGTTCGCCGTCTTCGGTATCAACTTCCCGGTGGGTGTCCTCGTCTACTGGCTGACCACCAACGTGTGGACCATGGGCCAGCAGATGTACGTCATCCACAACAACCCGACCCCGGGTTCCAAGGCCCAGGCCGCCTACCTTGAGCGTCTGACCAAGCACGTCACGCACCACGGCAGGATCCGCCGGCGGAGCGAGAAGGCCATCGTCAAGGCGATCGTCGCCAAGGGCCGTGAGCGCAATGAGTTCGAGCGCAAGTTCATCAACGGTCTGAGCAAGGCGGGCCTCGCGGCTCAGGCTGACGGAACCGTGGCGAAGAGTGAAGCCGTGGCGTCCGTCGCCACCCTCGAGGACGGTGTGACGGCCGCCGGTGCCCCGAAGCGCCAGCAGCCCAAGCGGCAGAGCAAGGCCCAGCGCCAGTCGGGCGGTCCGAAGGCCGCGGGCGAGTCCGGCTCCTCCTCCCCGTCGTTGAGCAAGTCCGACGACCTTGAGGATGCCAAGCCTGAGGATGACAAGCCTGAGGATGACAAGCCTGAGGATGACAAGCCTGAGGCCGCCAAGCCGGGCGGAGCTGCCAAGAAGGCGACGTCGCAGCCGGGCAACAGCAGCCGCAGTAGGGCTCAGTCCGGCCGCAAGGGTCCGCAGCGGCCCAAGTCCCCGACCAAGAAGTAAGAAGGAGTCCATCCCGTGACGGAAGGCACCACCTCCGCCGCTGCCGAGGGTGCAGACACCCTGACCCGCCTGGAGCAGGAGGGCGAGATCGCGGCGGACTACCTCGAGGGCCTGCTGGACATCGCCGATCTCGACGGCGACATCGACATGGACGTTGAGGCCGACCGTGCGTCCGTGTCGATCATCAGCGATGCGGGCAGCCGCGAGCTGCAGAAGCTGGTCGGCCGCGACGGTGAGGTGCTGGAAGCGCTCCAGGAGCTCACGCGCCTGGCCGTGCACCGGGAGACCGGGGACCGTAGCCGGCTGATGCTGGACATCGCGGGCTACCGCGCCCAGAAGCGTGCGGAACTCCTGGAGATCGGTGCCAAGGCGGCGGCGGAGGCCAAGAGCAGCGGGGAGCCCGTGAAGCTCAAGCCGATGACGCCGTTCGAGCGCAAGGTCGTGCACGACGCGGTGAAGGCCGCCGGCTTGAGCAGCGAGTCGGAGGGCGAGGAGCCCGAGCGCTTCGTCGTCGTGCTGCCCGCCTGATTCGGTCCGTACGTCTCCCCGGCCCCGTCTGTTACGCAGACGGGGCCGAACTTTGTCAGCCTTGTAGTCCCTCACGGCTGCGCTTGAGGCAGCCGGTAGGTAGTTCCCTGATAGTCCTGGTGGACGGCGCCCAGTGCGCTCATGCGGTACGGAAGGACGGTCCCGTGACGGAGGCAGCAGAGCTTCCCCCTGTGCCCGAGCAGGCACGGGAGGTGTTCGGTGATCGCTTCGCGGACGCGGTCCGCTACGCGGAGCTGCTCGCCGAGGCGGGTGTGCAGCGCGGTCTGATCGGCCCACGGGAAGTGCCGCGGCTGTGGGAGCGACACCTGCTGAACTGTGCGGTGCTCTCGGAGGTCGTGCCCGAGGGGGTGACCGTGTGCGATGTGGGCTCCGGCGCCGGACTGCCCGGTATCCCCCTTGCCCTCGTACGGGACGACCTGAAGATCACTCTGCTTGAGCCGTTGCTGCGGCGGACCAATTTCCTCACGGAGGTCGTCGAACTCCTGGGCCTAGATCATGTGACCGTTGTCCGCGGCCGGGCCGAGGAGGTCATGGGTAAGCTGCCGCCGGTTCATGTGGTGACGGCGCGCGCCGTGGCCCCACTGGACCGACTGGCCACCTGGGGCATTCCGCTGCTGCGTCCCTACGGGGAGATGCTCGCACTCAAGGGCGATACCGCGGAGGAGGAGTTGAAGAGCGCGTCCACGGCGCTGAGCAAGCTCGGCGCCGTGGAGACGTCGATCCTGCATGTCGGTGAGGGTGTGGTGGATCCCCCGTCGACTGTGGTGCGGGTGGAGGTCGGAGAGAGCCCTGGTGGCGTTCGGTTCGCGGCCAAGCGGGCTAAGGCCGCACGCACGGGACGCACCCGACGGCGCCGCTGACGGCGCTGCGTCGCACATAGAGCCGGAGGTGCCCTCCCCGCGATGGGAGGGCACCTCCGGCTCCGCCTATGGGCCCTTTACGTGGCTTCTAGGGGCATCCGGCGGGAGAGGGGAGCGGGCCGCCCCCAGTGCCGCAGGTGACGAACGCCCTCCTCAAGAGGGGTTCCTCGGCGGAGTGTCGCTCACAAAAAGGGCAAATTGTTGTCATCGTGTTTCACGTGAAACGTCGCTCACTGCTGCACGGCATCATCAGTCGCGGTCGGGCCGCGGCCGAGCCCCGGGACCGCAAGCCCCTTGGGTCCCTCAGTAAATCGCCCACAAACGGCATTTCGTCCACCGTGGAGGGCGTGGCGTTGTCCACAGAGGTGGATTTCTCCACAGAAGACCAGACCTCACTGGTTCACGACCCCGAAGGCATGGGAGGCTCTGTTCATAGCGAGCCTGAAGTCGAGGAGAGTGAATCCTTGCGGTCCGACGCCAACATCGCGGGACCGATGACCGATCCGGTCCCTGGTCCCCGTACCGAGTCGATGGGGGAGGATGTTTCACGTGAAACACCGCCCCCGATGGACGACACTCCCATCGGCCGTGCTGCCCAACTTGCGGTGGAGGCACTAGGGCGCGCCGGCGAGGGACTACCGCGGCCCGAACAGACCCGGGTCATCGTGGTTGCCAACCAGAAGGGTGGGGTGGGCAAGACCACGACGACGGTCAATCTCGCCGCTTCTCTCGCCCTGCACGGCGGCCGCGTCCTGGTGATCGATCTCGATCCTCAGGGCAATGCCTCCACGGCGCTGGGGATCGACCATCACGCCGAAGTTCCCTCCATCTATGACGTATTGGTCGAGAGCAAGCCGCTCTCGGAGGTCGTCCAGCCAGTCCCCGATGTCGAGGGTCTCTTCTGTGCACCCGCCACGATCGATCTCGCCGGTGCGGAGATCGAGCTGGTGTCCCTGGTGGCCCGGGAGAGCCGGCTGGAGCGAGCGATTCAGTCCTACGAGCAGCCACTGGACTACGTCCTCATCGACTGCCCGCCCTCGCTCGGTCTTCTGACTGTCAATGCGCTGGTCGCCGGACAGGAAGTGCTCATCCCGATCCAGTGCGAGTACTACGCACTGGAGGGCCTGGGCCAACTGCTGCGCAACGTCGACCTGGTACGGGGTCATCTGAACCCGGCCTTGCATGTGTCGACCATCCTGCTCACCATGTACGACGGACGGACACGCCTTGCGTCCCAGGTAGCGGAAGAGGTGCGCACCCACTTCGGTGATGAGGTGCTGAGGACGAGTATTCCGCGCTCGGTCCGCATCTCCGAGGCGCCTAGCTACGGACAGACGGTGTTGACCTACGATCCAGGTTCGAGCGGTGCCCTCTCCTATCTTGAGGCGGCACGTGAGATCGCGCTGAGGGGTGTGGGCATCCACTACGACGCGCAGCAGGCCCATGTCGGCACCCAGACGGAACAGAACATGGTGGAGGGGATCCAGTGAGCGAGCGACGGAGGGGGTTGGGTCGTGGTCTCGGTGCACTGATCCCGGCTGCCCCGACCCCGGCAGGGGAGAAGACGGTGGCTCCGGGCGGTGCACCCAGCTCCCCCGCAACGTCCCCCGTGCTGACGACGGATCGAGGGGTGGCAGCCGCAAGGCTGGCCACACTTCCGGCGGTTTCACAGGAGACCGAGGAACAGCCGACGAGCGAGGTCATGGAGACGCCCGCGACTCCGCTTGGCGCCCACTTCGCCGAGCTGCCCCTGGACTTCATCAGCCCGAACCCGCGGCAGCCCCGTGAAGTGTTCGACGAAGATGCGCTCGCCGAACTCATCACTTCCATCCAGGAAGTGGGGCTCCTCCAGCCCATCGTGGTGCGGCAGACCGGCCCGTCACGCTATGAGCTCATCATGGGCGAGCGGCGCTGGAGGGCCTGCCGGGAAGCCGGTCTTGACCTCATCCCGGCGATCGTGCGAGCCACGGACGACGATAAGCTCCTCCTGGACGCCCTCCTGGAGAACCTGCACCGTGCCCAGCTGAATCCGCTGGAAGAGGCAGCCGCCTACGACCAGCTCCTCAAGGACTTCAACTGCACCCACGATCAGCTGGCGGACCGTATCGGCCGGTCCCGCCCTCAGGTCTCCAACACTCTTCGACTGCTGAAGCTGTCGCCGGCGGTCCAGCGGCGGGTTGCCGCCGGGGTACTGTCCGCAGGGCATGCGCGCGCCCTGCTGTCCGTCGAGGACTCGGAGGAGCAGGACCGGCTGGCCCACCGGATCGTGGCGGAGGGGCTGTCCGTGCGAGCCGTCGAGGAGATCGTCACCCTCATGGGATCACGGCCGCAGAGCGCCCCACGCTCCAAGGGACCGCGCGCCGGCACTCGGGTCTCTCCGGCGCTCAGTGAGCTGGCGACCCGGCTCTCGGACCGCTTCGAGACCCGGGTGAAGGTCGACCTCGGACAGAAGAAGGGCAAGATCACCGTCGAGTTCGCGTCAATAGACGACCTCGAGCGGATCCTGGGCACGCTTGCACCGGGCGAAGGACCGGTCTTCCAGCCGAACCATGTGGACGGTGACTCCGAGTTCGCCGAGGACTCCGACGAAACTGAGCACTCCGAGGACCTCGAGCACGCCGAGGTGCCGGAGAGCTGAGGCGCCGGATGACGAGATAGGAAGCGCCCGACCATCAGAGCGGGCCGTGTCCGGTGTGTACCGGACACGGCCCGCTCTTTGCTTTCAGGCGGTATCGATGGAATCGCATCATGGATACGATGCGTTCGGGTATGGCGCATCCACCTGGCGACACCTTCATCGGGGAGGCGGGGTCATGCGAACCATGAGCCGCACCGGACTGATGACCGCAGGCCTGGGCCTGGGAGCGGTCGGCGGGTTCGTCGGCAGCCTGCTCATGGAGCGGGGCACTCTGACAGCCGCCCGCGGCGCTGCGGGCGAAGGAAGCGAGGAACAGGCTTCATGGGCCGTCGGCTCGTACCGCTCACGCTGGACAACCTTCAGGACCTTCCCAACCGCTGCCGGTCGTGCGTCTTCTGGGAACTCGACCCCGTCAGTGGTGAAGCCGCGGTAAGGACCGGGACGTCCGCGCTCGAGAAGGAAGCGTGGATCTCCGCCGTCCTGCTGGACTGGGGGTCGTGCGGCCGAGTGGTGTACGTGGACGAGGTACCCGTGGGTTTTGTGCTGTACGCGCCACCGGCCTACGTCCCACGTTCCTCCGCTTTCCCCACCAGCCCTGTGTCGCCGGATGCGGTCCAGCTGATCACCGCCTTCATCATGCCCGGCTACCAGGGCCAGGGCCTGGGCCGTGTGATGGTCCAGACAGTCGCCAAGGATCTGCTGCGGCGTGGCTTCAAGGCGATCGAGGCGTTCGGCGATGCCCGCTGGAAGGAGCCGGCCTGTCTTCTGCCTGCCGACCATCTCCTGGCGGTGGGCTTCAAGACGGTGCGTCCGCATCCGACGTACCCCCGGCTTCGGCTGGAGCTGCGCACGACGCTGTCGTGGAAGGAAGATGTGGAGCTGGCACTGGACCGCCTTCTGGGAGCCGTTCAGAAGGAGCCGGCCCTGCGGCCGCTGTGACCGACGCTGCTCCTCCTCTGCTTCAACATCCTTGTACCTGCGCCATGCGAATGGGCCAGCCCCGGAGGGCTGGCCCATTCGTGTTTCACGTGAAACATCGCCGCTCTGGTTCAGCGGCGCCCGCCGTCTTACTCGGCGATGAAGTCCTCAAGGTCGCGGACGAGCGCGGCCTTCGGCTTGGCGCCGACGATCGTCTTGGCGACCTCGCCGCCCTGGTAGACGTTCAGGGTCGGGATCGACATGACACCGTACTTGGCGGCAGTGGCCGGGTTCTCGTCGATGTTGAGCTTGACGACCTCGATCTTGTCGCCGTACTCGGCGGCGATCGACTCGAGCGACGGCGCGATCTGGCGGCAGGGACCGCACCAGGCGGCCCAGAAGTCCACCAGGACGGGCTTGTCGCTCTTGAGGACGTCCTGGTCGAAGGAGTCGTCGGTCACATTCTTCAGGGTGCCGGCCACGGCGGGCTCCTTAACTTGGTGATGCGGTGGGGCGGAAGGGGGTCAGACGGTGGTCTTCTCAGGCTCGGCCTGCTGCTCGCTGTCCGCCAGAGCGGAGAGGAAGCGCTCGGCGTCGAGGGCGGCGGAGCAACCGGTACCGGCCGCCGTGATCGCCTGGCGGTAGGTGTGGTCGACTACGTCGCCGGCGCCGAAGACACCGGTCAGGTTGGTCCGGGTAGAGGGGGCGTCCACCTTGAGGTAGCCCTCCTCGTCAAGGTTGAGCTGGCCCTTGAAGAGTTCAGTGCGAGGGTCGTGCCCGATCGCGATGAACAGACCGGTCACCGGCAGCTCGCTGAGTTCTCCGGTCTTCAGGTTGCGCAGCGTCAGGCTTTCCAGCTTCGGGTCGCCCTTGATCTCGGCGACCTCGCTGTCCCAGACAAACTTGATCTTCGGGTCAGCGAAGGCACGGTCCTGCATCGCCTTGGACGCCCGCAGGGTGTCCCGACGGTGGACGATCGTCACGGACTTGGCGAATCGGGAGAGGAAGGTGGCCTCCTCCATGGCGGTGTCGCCGCCGCCGATCACGGCGATGTCCTGGTCCTTGAAGAAGAAGCCGTCACAGGTGGCGCACCAGGAGACGCCGCGCCCGGAGAGGGCGTCCTCGTTCGGCAGACCCAGCTTGCGGTGCTGAGAGCCGGTGGCGACGATGACGGACTTTGCCTTGTGCACCGTACCGGCGGTGTCCGTGACGGTCTTGATCTCACCGCTGAGGTCGACGGAGACAACGTCGTCCGGGACGAGTTCGGCACCGAAGCGCTCGGCCTGCGCGCGCATGTTGTCCATGAGCTCAGGGCCCATGATGCCGTCCTGGAAGCCGGGGAAGTTCTCCACGTCGGTGGTGTTCATCAGCGCACCGCCGGCAGTGACAGCGCCCTCGAACACCAGGGGCTTCAGCGACGCACGGGCGGTGTAGAGCGCCGCCGTATAGCCGGCGGGCCCAGAGCCGATGATGATCACGTTACGGACGTCGCTCACGGCTTGGTTCCTCGTCTCTCGAGACTGCTGCTACTCGTGGAGGCTCTCTCAGTACTCTCACCCCACCCAACGGATCCTAAGGGGCCCGCATTCCCGGTGTGCCCGGGCACACGAGGAGAGGGCTCCGCACACAGATGCCAAGCGGTACCTGGGCTCCGGCCAGGCGGCCGGAACGCCTCAGGAGCGGGCGGGCGAGCGAGACGGCAAGAGCTCAGGAGCGGGCGTAGGAGTGGGACAGCAGCACCTTGCCGGGCGACACAGGCACCTGCTTCACGCACGCGGCGTCGACGATGTACGCAGTGACCTTGTCGCTGTCGGTGGCGTTGGGAGTGACCACGAGATAGACCGCGATGCCCTGGAAGACACCCGTGTCGGCGGCGAGCACGGCCAGATTCGTCGGTACGGCCCGCTCGATGCACTCCGGGACGCTGACGGTGGTGTCCTGGAGCGTCGTGTTCGGCTGCATGCCGGACGACTCCGTCATGCCGCCGTCGGACTCGAGGCCGAACGGCTTGGAGCTGCCGGACCGGCCGTCTCTCGTCTTCTTCCTCCCGGCGAGCATGTTCGCCACCTGGCTCTGCAGGGTGCCCTCGGCGTAGGTATGTGCCGCGTCGGTGTGCGCCTGAGGGGTCGCCTGCGGAACCTTTCCGGAGTCGTCGAACAGCGTCTGCACCAGTAGGGTCCCCAGTCCCACAGCGGCCGCTGTGAAGACGGCTGCCAGAGCCACAGTCCTGGGGCGGCCGCGACGAGAGCGCTTGATGCGACCGGGCCCGGTGGTGGCACGACCGTGACCCGGCGGACGGGCGGTCCGGGAAGAGGCCGATGTTTCACGTGAAACATCAGCGTCGGCAGTATCTGGAGAGGGACCCTCCGTGGTGTCGGGCGCCGTCGCGTCGAGCAGAGCCTCCGCGGCGAGTGCCGCGTCAATGCGCCCAGCCACGTCGTCCGGCATCCGCTCGGGTCCGGGCAACGTGCCCAGGAGACCGCGGATCTCCTCGAGGGAGGCGTACACGTCGCGGCAGAGGGCGCAGTCGTTGAGGTGCCGCCGTACGTCCGCGCTCCTGGAAGGCGGGAGAACACCTTCACTGAGGTCGGAAAGCTCTTCGACTTCCGGGTGTCCGGCTGTGCCGGTCGTGGATGTCACGCTCGCCCACCTCCGCCCTTCACAGCAGCTGAATCGCTTGGCCCTGCATCCTGTGGTTCTGCTGCGGGTGGGACGGACGTCCCCTCCGCGCGGTTCCGTCCACCGGCCGACTTCTTGCCGGCCCCGCCGCCACTCTCCGCCCGGAGATGGGTGAGCAGCGGCAGCAGTCTGGCTCTGCCGCGGGCGCAGCGGCTCTTCACCGTCCCGGTCGGCACATCGAGGATGCGGGCGGCCTCCGCGACCGGATACCCCTGCATGTCCACCAGGACAAGCGCAGCCCGCTGATCTGCCGGCAGGGTCCCCAGGGCTTCCAGCAGCTCGCGGTGCAGATCATTGCGCTCGGCCGGAGCGGACGCCGATTCATGCGGTTCCAGGAGCTGCTCCAGCCGCTCTGTGTCATCGACCGGCGAGGTCTTCCTGGAGGCCGCCTTGCGGGCGCGATCGAGGCAGGCGTTCACCGTGATCCGGTGCAGCCACGTGGTGACGGCCGACTGGCCGCGAAAAGTGTGGGCGGCCCGGTAGGCGGAGACGAGGGCGTCCTGAACGGCGTCGGCGGCTTCCTCGCGGTCCCCGAGCGTCCTCAGAGCGACGGCCCAGAGTCGGTCGCGGTGCCGGCGCACGAGCTCGCCGAAGGCGTCGGGATCGCCGTCGACATGACGGGCGAGGAGATCGGAATCTGAGAGATCGGCTTGGCCCCGCCCGCTATCCACGCATTTCCCCCGACTCCCTAGGGGAGGCAACCGTGACGCTGTTACCCGACTCGGAAACTGACCAACAGGATGCCACAGAGTCAGGACGGTCAACGCGGTGGTGCCGGATCTTCCCGACTATGCCCCCGACGCCTCCATGAATTGGCTGAGGGCCTACCGAAACCTCGGCGAGCCCTCCAAGCCGTGCGGTACCGGTCGCGCCCCTGGGTGTCCTGCGAGACCACCCAGGAGCCGAGTCTCGGGCAACAGAGGCGTTGATCGCTCCCTGCCTTCGACGTGGGCGTCAGCCCGTGAACTTCACTTCGGTGATGGCCTGCTTGTAGCCCGGGTCGCTGTAGGCGCTCGCATCCCTTCCCGAGTACGGCACAGCGGTGATCCAGACGAGGACGTACCGCGTCTTCGCCGATGCGGCGACCTTCACCGTGGCGGTGGTGCCGCTCGTCGTGACGGAACCGATCTTCCGCATCGAGTCCATCGAGGCCGGTGTCAGCGAGTCGGCTGTGTACAGGTCGACCGTCGTGTGATCGCCTGCGTAGCGGAGCCCGATGGTCGCCTTGGCGGGTTCCTGAGCCGAGCCGAGGTCGTAGACGATGCCCACGCCCGGCTTGTACGGAGCGAGCGCGGGACCTTCTATGAAGGTGTTGCTCTTCCAGTACGTCGAGCTGTCGCCGTCGTACGTCTTGCCGACGTCCTGGGGGTGCTGGGCGTCGCCCTTGGCCACGAACTCCTGAGCGCCTTGGATCTTGAGAGTCCTGACCGGCTTGGCCGGGCTGCCGCCGTTCTTGTCGTTCCCGTCCGTCGTCTGCGTCTGGTGCGTGTCGTTGGACTTCTCGCCGTGGTCCATGAGCGCTTCCGCCAGCTGCCAGCTCCCCAGCCCCAAGGCGGCGATCAGCAAGGCGGACACGACCCACTTGAGCGCCTTGCCGGTGGGGCTCTGCAGCGGGGGCGGCGGGGCCGGAACGGGTGCGGTGGCGCCCGGATGCGTCGAGGGGCGGCCGTAGGTGCCCTGCTGGTACGTCGTGCGCTGGTACTCGGGCGGCGCGGTGAACGCCGGCTCCGGTGGCCGGATGCGGGGCATCTCGCCGATCGCCTTCACCAGCTCCTCCGGCGTGGTGCACGGAGACTCGTGCCGGGAGGCGGTGGCACCGTCATTGACCAGCGCACGCATGGAGAGCTCGGACAGACCGCGGTGTACGCCTGCGCGCACCTGGTCGGGCGCGATCAGGCCAACGCCCTTGGGCAGCCCGGACAGTCCGTAGGCGTCGTCCTCGTAGGGCCAGCGCTGGGTGAGGGCGGCGTACAGGAGCGCGCCGATGGCCTCGGTGTCGGTGCGCTGCGGGGTGTCGGAGCCGATGCCGCGCAGCGCCGCGTTCACCGCGAGACCGCGGATGCGCCACTGGCCGGAGGAGGTCCGCAGGATGGTGCCCGGGTTCAGGCGCAGATGAGCCAGGCCCTCACGGTGGGCGGCGGCCATCGCCTGGGTGACCTGCGTGACCATCTGGTAGGCGTCGTGCGCTTCCAGTGGCCCGGAGGCGAGCAGGGTGGTCAGCTCGGCGGCGTCGGGCAGCCACTCGTGCACGACATAGACGACGTCGTTCTCCTCGACGGCGTCCAGGACCTGCACAAAGCGGGGGTCGCCGAGCAGTGCTGAGGAGCGTGCCGCGGCCAGCACGGAACGCGCCCGTACGTGGTCCGCCGGCAGGATGTGAACGCCGACAGCACGCCGGAGTTTCTCGTCCACCGCACGCCAACTACTGAATCCGTCCAGACGGGTGACGCACTCTTCGAGGCGGTAGCGTCTGGCGAGTTTGTGGCCGCTGTGCAACTCGGGAGACGAAGCCTTTCCGGGACCCTCGGTCCCGCCACTCCCCTGTGCCTCGTCGCCGTCCGTATCCCGCTCCCGGTCCTGGGCCACCCCGTCGGACGTGGTCTGGTCCGCCTTGGCGGTCAGCGGCTCGTCACCGCTGTTGTCTGCCACGTCGACGGCAGCCGTGCTCCGTTCCGCCACCGTCGTTCCTGCCTCCCCATCCGTTGCGCGCTGACCGACGCAGAAACCAATTGTGCCCACACTCCGTCGCTATGCACGACACACAGCAGCGGGCGATGGTTGTGCGCCTACCCCCGCCTCAGCGCCCGAGACGCCCGCGGATCATGCCGACCATTGAGTTGAGTTCCTCGATGCGCATCTTCCGTGCGGCGACGTAGAAGACACCGAGAAGCAGTGCGCCACCGCACACCAGGGCGGCGAGCGAGCCGCCCACGCCCTGGCCCAGCGTGTGGCCGATTTCGTAGCAGGCCGCACCGCTCAGCAGAGCGGCCGGCACCGAGGCGATCCCCAGCCGTGCGTACGTACGCACCACCCGCGAGCCGTCCAGGTCGCCGTCCAGTCGGTTGCGCAGCCGGGCCCAGGCGACGCCGACACCGATCGCGTACGCCAGGCCGTAGGAGGCCGCCATCCCGACCACGGCCCAGCGGGCCGGGAGCACGAAGTAGCAGACCGCCGAGGCGCCTGCGTTCACGACGGCCACGATGACCGTGTTGTAGAAGGGGGTCCGGGTGTCCTCGTACGCGTAGAAGGCGCGGAGCACGACGTACTGCACGGAGTACGGGATCAGGCCGAGTCCGAAGGCCATCAGCATGAAGCCCATGTTGGTCGCGTCGTTGATACCGGAGGAACCGAAGATCAAGGTGCACATGGGGATGCCGAGCGCGAGGAACCCGAAGGCGATGGGCACGATCGCGACGGCGGTGGTGCGCAGTCCCTGGGAGATGTCGTCCCGGACGGCCCCGTCGTCGCCCTCGGCGGCCGAGCGCGAGATCCGCGGCAGCAGAGCGGCCATCAGGGACACGGTGATGATCGCCTGAGGGAGGCCCCAGATCAGCTGGGCGTTGGCGTAGGCGGCGAAGCCGGTGCCCTTGACGGGGGAAGCCTTGCCCGAAGCCGTGGACAGCTGGGTGACGACCATGGCGCCCGCCTGGTTGGCGAGGACGAACAGGACCGTCCACTTGGCGAGCATCGCGGCCTTGCCTAGGCCGTGGCCCCTCCAGTCGAAGCGCAGCCGGAGCCGGAAGCCGGTCTCGCGGAGGTACGGGATCATCGCCAGGGCCTGGACGACCAGTCCCAGCAGGACACCGATGCCCAGGAGCCGCTCGCCCTCCGGCGGGATGGTGTGGACGGTCATCCCGGAGTCCGCGGCAGTGCCGTAGACCCAGATGAACGCGCCGAGCGTCACGATGATGACGATGTTGTTGAGGACCGGGGTCCACATCATCGCGCCGAACTTCCCGCGCGCGTTGAGAATCTGCCCCATCACCACATGGATGCCCATGAAGAAGATCGACGGCAGGAAGTAGCGGGTGAAGGTGACGGCGACGTCGTTGGCGGCCGGGTCGTTGGCCACGGGGACGGACAGGAACCGGACCAGGAGGGGTGCGCCGAGCATCGCCAGTGCGGTCAGCACGCCCAGTGCCACCATGACGAGCGTCAGCAGGCGGTTGGCGTACGCCTCGCCTCCGTCCTCGTCCTCCTTCATCGCACGGACGAGCTGGGGCACGAAGACGGAGTTGAGACCGCCGCCGACGGTGAGGATGTAGATCATCGTCGGGAGCTGGTAGGAGACCTGGAACGAGTCGCCCAGGAGCCCGAGGCCCAGCGCCGACACGATCAGCGCGGAGCGGATGAAGCCGGTGAGGCGGGAGACCATGGTGCCCGCGGCCATGACGGCGCTGGACTTCAGCAGGCCTGAGGCCCGTCCGCCCTTCGGCGCGGCCACGGGTGCCGGTGCCGGGGCAGGTGCCGCCACCGGCGCGGCGGCCGAGGGAGGCACGGGAGCGTATGCCCGGGCGTCCTGGGCCGGCGGAGCGTACGAGGGCCCCGGGTACTGTCCCGCCGGGCTGTGGTGGGCGGACTGCGCCGGAGCCGGGCCGGGCACGGACGGCTGCTCCATGTAGGGATGGGCGGGATGGCCGCCACCCTGCTGCTGGTCACGGAAGAGATGAGCGAAGGCGTCCGGCTCGTGATGTTCCTCGCCGGCTCGGGTGACCAGGTCGTCGACTCCCACGAACTGCGTCGTGCGGGGGTCGTCGCCGTACGGAAGGTACTGCGAGGGCCCCTCGGGTTCCGGTGTGGGCGGCTGGGCCCACACGCGCGAGTCGGGGGCGTACTGCGGTGGCGACGGCTGTGCGTACAGGGGCTGCTGCGGTTGGTAGCTGCCGGGGGGCGGCGGGGGGTGCGCGGCGCGGTCGTAGAGCGCTTCGGTCACCGGGTCCTGGGCGGCGAGGTCCTGTGCGCGGTAGGGGTCCTGGTCGTAGGCGTCCTGGAGGTACATGTCCGCCGGCGGCTGCGAGGGCATCTGGCCGGGCTCGTGCGGCGGCGGACCCTCGGGGTGGCCCTGGCTGCCCGCGGCACTCTGGCCGCGGTCACCGTCGTACGGCGCGTTCATGGTTACCCCACCTCATTGTCACCAGGCCCACCGGCCACGACATCGCTCAACGGTCCACTCTCTCACCCGCGCCGGACGGGTCGGCGCTTTCCGGTGCGGTGTCCGGTGTCGGGTCACTCGGCTGCTCCGGGGCGTCTGCCCCGGTCTCAGCGTCCGACTCCTGTTCGGGCGCCATGGCGGAACTGTCGGTGTCCCCAGTGTCTACGGGGCCGTCCGCACCCCTGTTCAGACCCCCCTGTTCCGAGTCGGCGTCCGGCCCCTGCGGGCCGCCCTCGGGCTCCTCCTCGGCCTGGCGCGCGGCGATCCGCTTGCGCTGGGTGTACATGCGGAATCCGGCGAGCACCAGCAGGAGGACACCGCCGGCGATGACCAGCATCACCGTGGGCGTGATCTCCGTGACGTTCACATCGAAGGTGATGGGGGGCCCGTACGCCTGCCCGTCCTGTGTGAAGAGCTGGGCGACCACGGCGGCCCGGCCGTTGGCGTTGGCCGTGGTGGTGAACTTCACGGACTGGCTGTGGCCGCCCGAGACGGTGATGCGCTGCTCGGAGTATGGGCCGTTGCCGACCTTCAGGCGGGTCGGCTGCTGCGAGGTGAGCCGCAGCACCAGGTGGTCGACCCCCTGCATCAGGTTGTTCTGCACGGTCACGGGGATCGTGGCGCTGCGGCCCGAGAGCTTGGTCTCAGACTTGTCGATCAGCCGGACCTGGTTGGTGAGCAGCTCGAGGTAGGACCCCACGTCCAGGCGGAACACGGACGCTTGGGTGGAGTGCCCGCGCCATGAGGTGGACGTGGCGCGATCTATGGCGCGGCCGAAGGGAGTGACGACCCGCGAGGGGTCGCTGAGGATCACCTTGAAGTTGTCGAGTTTGTCCTGGGTGTCCTCGATCTGCTGGAAGGTCGACTGCGGAAGCTCGGCCTTGCGTAGTGAGGAGGGGTAGCGGTACGCGGACGGCACCTTTGTCGTGGCGCTCGGATCCGGCCTGACCTTGGCCGCTTCGGACAGCCCGGCGGACTGCGACCAGCGGCTGCTCTGGAGGGCCGTGAGCGCCTGTGCCATCGACTGCGCCTGGCTGCCGGACGGCATCCGCTGCGGCGCCACGACGATGCTGCGTTCCTTGTCCGGCTCCTGCAGGTTGATCATCAGGTTCTGGGCCAGGAACTTTTGTACGGCGAGCGTGGAGCCACCGGCAGAGGTCATGTCGCCCTCGAACGCCGTGGAGAGGCCGGCGTCCGCGACCACGGCCGTCGTCCCGCCGCCGATGGGGCGAGCTGCGGTGGGCGTGTAGGACAGCTGGTTGTCCTGGAGGCTGTCGCTGCGGGCGATCACCTTGTCGGCGCCCGCAGAGGTGGCGACCTTGACGATGGACGGGTCGATCGCGCCGTCCACGGGCCAGGCGAAGTCCGTCTCGGGTTTCACGTGGAGGATGGTCCCCACAGTGCTCCCCGCGACGTCCGTGGCGTCCTTGAGATGACTCAGGGAGCCGGTGACGTTCTTGCCGTCGTGCGCGAACGAGGCGAGGTCGGGGTCGGCGAAGGGGAGAGCGACGACCTCTTTGTTCTGGACCGCCTTCTCCAGGTCGGCGAGCCACTGTTTGGCGACCCCCTGGTTCTTGCCCGGCGTGACGCTGCCGTTTTCGCCCTTGACGCTGTAGGTGCCGGTCATCGCGTCGACGGAGGCAAGAAGATCGGGGTCGATCACCCAGGTGACGTCGAGGCCACTGCCCTGCGACAGGAGCTGGGAGAGACGGCCGCCCGGAGAGAGCTCCTGGGCCAGGTCGTCGTTCTGGAACACGGGTGTCTGCTGCTGGTTGGGCAGCGTCTCGGCGGTCATGTGGACCGGGGAGATCAGCGGCCACAAGTACGTCGTCTTCGTCCTCACGGCGGCGCCGTCGGGCTGCCAGGGCAGGAAGGTCCGCTGGATGCCGAGTACCTGCTCGTACGGCTCCGCGGAGGTCTGGCCGGAAAGCGAGACGCCGAGCTGGTAGACCCCGTCGGAGCCGAGATCCAGATCTTTGACCGGCACGGAGATGTTGAAGGCCTGTGCGATGCCCGGGGGGAGCTTGTCGAACTTCTCGGTGTACTTGTCGCCGATCTCGGCACCGTCGGCGCTCTGCTGGAAGCCGGTGCGGCCGGCGGCGTCGTCGATGGCCGAGCGGCTGGTCAGACGCGTCGGGCTGACCCGTAGTCCCACATGGGCCCCTGTGACGGCCTGCTTGCTGTTGTTGGTGACCGTGCCCGAGACGGTCAGCGTGTCGCCGTCGCTCGGCGCGCTCGGGGTGAGCGAGTCGAGGGAGACACTGACCATACGGGAACCGCCGGCATCCGTCGGGGAGCCCTTCTCCGCGGCGTGCGCCATCGGGCCGGCGGGCAGCTGCAACAGGCCGGCCAGCAGAGGCGCGCCCGCGATCAGCGCTCCGGTACGCCGGAGCCACCGACGGGCAGGTGAGGGACTCATCCCCTGAAAGTCTGCCGCCTCGGCCACGCGCTCGCCCGTCCCTCGTCGTCGTCAGTGGTCGTCGAATGTGCGTCCCCGCATGGTAACGAGATGCGAGGAACGGAAGTGCCGCGGTCCATGCTCGAAGATCGAGACCTGACGTTGATATGTCCCAAACGTTCCCCTATTCAGGGAAGTGTGATGCCGGGCACTTGTGCACGTTTAATGGAGGCGTCCGTCCGGGCCAAGGCCACGTACCCTTTTCTGCTGTGCCGAATGCCAATGAAGACAATCCCAGTGCCCTGAGTCAGGTGCAGCGCCGCGCGGTCAGTGAACTGCTGCGGGTGTCCCCTGTCGCCGACGACCTCGCCCGCCGATTCCACGCGGCCGGGTTCTCACTCGCCCTGGTCGGCGGCTCGGTGCGGGATGCCCTCCTCGGCCGGCTCGGCAATGATCTGGACTTCACGACCGACGCCCGCCCCGAGGACGTTCTGAAGATCGTCCGGCCGTGGGCGGATGCCACCTGGGACGTCGGCATCGCCTTCGGAACGGTCGGCGCGCAGAAGGACGGCTACCAGATCGAGGTGACGACCTACCGGTCGGAGTCCTACGACCGGACTTCACGCAAACCGGAGGTGTCCTACGGCGAGTCCATCGAGGAGGACCTCGTCCGTCGCGACTTCACGGTCAACGCGATGGCCGTCGCTCTGCCGGAGAAGGAGTTCGTCGACCCCCATGGCGGGCTCGAAGACCTCGCCGCCCGTGTGCTGCGCACCCCCGGCACCCCTGAGGACTCGTTCTCGGACGATCCGCTGCGAATGATGCGGGCCGCGCGCTTCGCGGCTCAGCTCGACTTCGAGGTCGCTCCCGAGGTCGTGGCGGCCATGAAGGAGATGGCCGGACGGATCGAGATCGTGTCCGCCGAACGCGTCCGCGACGAGCTGAACAAGCTGATCCTGTCCTCGCACCCCCGCAAGGGACTGAGGCTGGTGGTCGAGACCGGGCTGGCCGACCATGTCCTCCCGGAGCTTCCCGCGCTGCGACTGGAACGTGACGAGCACCATCGGCACAAGGACGTCTACGACCACACGTTGATCGTGCTGGAACAGGCGATGGCACTCGAGAAGGACGGTCCGGACCTCACCCTGCGGCTCGCGGCTCTGCTGCACGACATCGGGAAGCCGAAGACCAGGCGGTTCGAGCAGGACGGCCGGGTCTCCTTCCACCACCACGAGATGGTGGGCGCCAAGATGACCAAGAAGCGGATGACGGAGCTGAAGTACTCCAACGACCTGGTGAAGGACGTCTCACGCCTGGTCGAGCTTCATCTGCGCTTCCATGGCTATGGCACCGGTGAGTGGACGGACTCCGCGGTACGCCGTTATGTGCGCGACGCGGGCCCTCTCCTCGACCGCCTCCACAAGCTCACCAGGTCGGATTGCACGACCCGCAACAAGCGCAAGGCGGCCGCGCTGTCCAGTGCGTACGACGGCCTGGAGCGGCGCATCGCCGAGCTCCAGGAGCAGGAGGAGCTGGACTCGATCCGCCCCGACCTCGACGGCAACGAGATCATGGAGATCCTGGGTGTCGGTCCCGGCCCGGTCGTCGGCCGGGCGTACAAGCACATGCTGGAGCTCCGTCTGGAGCACGGCCCCATGGAGCGCGACGCTGCGGTCTCCGCACTCAAGGAGTGGTGGGCCGAGCAGGGCTGAGACATGGGAGCGGGGTCATGTTTCACGTGAAACATGACCCCGTGGACATGCGAAGGGGCGATGTTTCACGTGAAACATCGCCCCTTCACCGTCTAGGTCGACGTATTACTTGGTTTCCTGCAGGCACAGCACGACGTCGTGGCCGCCGCCGGACTGAATGTAGGAGATCGACGCGTCCTTGACGTTCTGGCACTTGTTCTCGTCGCTGCTGCCGTCAAACTTCTGGACGACCTTGTACTGGGCATCGCTGGAGGAGCAGTCGACTTCCTTGAGGTCGGCGTTGTTGTCCGTACCGTCGTTGTGCATGCATGAGCCGACCGACGTCGTCTCCGCGTCGGTCTCGCTGAACCAGAAGCCGATGCCGAACTTGACGGCGGCGCCGATGACGATGACAGCTATGATCCCGACGATCCGGAGCGCCTTCTTGCCCCCACGCTTGCTGGGGCCGGCCTGCGGCGGTATCGGGGCCGGAGCTCCCTGGTTCGGGAACGGGGCGTACGGGGCACCCTGCGGGGGGACTCCGGGGTAGCCGGCCTGCTGCGGCGGAAAACTCGGCTGGCCAGGCTGCTGCCCCATGGGCGCCGTGGGCTGCTGAGCGTACGGATTCGGGCCCTGGGGCGGCGGAGTAGTCACTTTGGGGGTCCCCCTCGAACGTGAATGCGCATGGCGCGAAGTAAGACGCCCGTAAGTTACCGGTCCGCAGTGTCAACTCTGAAGTTGGATGGGGCTCCGTAGCCTTCATGTGACACTCACTGGCGTTCAAAGCGGTACATAGCCACAGCAACGGCTGCGTAGACCACGGCAACCGTGACCACCAAGGCGACTGAGCGACCGTCAGGAGGCAGCATCAGGGCGGCTACCGCTGCCGCACCGACGAAGGCGACGTTGAAGAGCACGTCGTAGACGGAGAAGACCCGACCGCGGAAGCCGTCGTCGACCGTGTGCTGGACGATCGTGTCCGTGGAGATCTTCGCGCCCTGCGTGATCAGCCCCAGGACGAAGGCGGCTACCAGCACGGGGCCGGTGGCGAACGGAAGGCCGAGCGCGGGCTCCAGCACCGCGGCGGCCGCGGCACACACGGCGATCCAGCCGCCGGGGCCCAGCCGTCCCGCCGCCCACGGGGTCACCACGGCGGCAGCGAAGAACCCGGCGCCGGAGATCCCCAATGCCAGCCCCAGCAGGGTCAGTCCGTGGTCGGCGTCCGAGGACAGGGCGTACCGGCACAGCATCAGCACCAGGACGAGAAGCGCGCCGTAGCAGAACCGCATCAGCGACATCGCGACTAGCGCCCGGGCAGCCTCCCGGCGCTGTGGTGCCGCGAGGTGCCGCACACCGGCCACCAGGTCGCGTGTGGCGTCGGCGAGAGCCGTACCGAGCCTCGGCGGCACCGACTCCCGGTCGGGGCCCAGCCGTTCCGGCGCCAGGCTCAGCGAGGCCACGGCCGACCCCAGATACAGGGCTGCGCCCAGAAGCACCACCGCCGCGTCGGAGTCCGCGGCCACCAGACGGACGAGGAAGGCGAGTCCGCCGCCCGCCGTCGCGGCGAGCGTGCCGGCCGTCGGGGAGAGCGAGTTGGCCATCACCAGTCGCTCGTCGTCGACCACGCGGGGCAGTGCCGCGGACAGTCCCGCGAGGATGAAACGGTTGACCGCGGTGACGCAGAGCGCGGAGACGTAGAACAGCCAGTCGGGGACACCGTCCAGCATCAGAACGGCCGTCACACAGGCCATCAGGGTCCGCAGGAGATTGCCGTAGAGGAACACCTGGCGGCGCCGCCAGCGATCCAGCAGCACGCCTGCGAAGGGGCCGACGAGGGAGTACGGCAGGAGCAGCACGGCCATGGCGGCGGCGATCGCTCCGGCGGAGGTCTGCTTCTCAGGGGAGAAGACCACATAGGTGGCGAGTGCGACCTGGTAGACGCCATCGGCGCCTTGAGACAGCAGACGCACGGCGAGAAGGCGTCTGAAGTCCCTGAAGCGCAGGAGGACGCGCAGGTCGCGCACGACGGACATGGTGCACAGCCTCACACACGCGTCGGTCCCCGGGCACATGGCCCGGGGACCCGAAGAGGACCGGTGGTGCGGTCCGGACGCGGGGGTGGCGCCGTCGTCAGCGCTCGACCTCGCCCCTGATGAACTTCTCGACGTTCTCCCGGGCCTGGTCGTCGAAGTACTGGACCGGCGGGGACTTCATGAAGTACGAGGACGCGGAGAGGATCGGGCCGCCGATACCGCGGTCCTTGGCGATCTTCGCGGCGCGCAGGGCGTCGATGATGACACCCGCGGAGTTCGGGGAGTCCCAGACCTCGAGCTTGTACTCCAGGTTCAGCGGAACGTCGCCGAAGGCGCGGCCCTCGAGACGGACGTACGCCCACTTGCGGTCGTCGAGCCAGGCCACGTAGTCGGACGGGCCGATGTGGACGTTCTTCTCGCCGAGATCCCGGTCGGGGATCTGAGAGGTGACGGCCTGCGTCTTGGAGATCTTCTTGGACTCCAGGCGCTCGCGCTCGAGCATGTTCTTGAAGTCCATGTTGCCGCCGACGTTCAGCTGCATCGTGCGGTCGAGGATGACACCCCGGTCCTCGAACAGCTTCGCCATGACGCGGTGCGTGATGGTGGCGCCGACCTGGGACTTGATGTCGTCACCGACGATCGGGACACCCGCCTCGGTGAACTTGTCGGCCCACTCCTTGGTGCCGGCGATGAAGACCGGAAGGGCGTTGACGAAGGCGACCTTGGCGTCGATGGCGCACTGGGCGTAGAACTTCGCGGCGGCCTCGGAGCCGACCGGCAGGTAGCAGACGAGGACGTCGACCTGCTTGTCCTTGAGGACCTGAACGATGTCGACCGGGGCCTCGGCGGACTCCTCGATGGTGGCGCGGTAGTACTTGCCGAGACCGTCGAGGGTGTGGCCGCGCTGGACCGTCACACCGGTGGACGGCACGTCGCAGATCTTGATGGTGTTGTTCTCCGAGGCGCCGATGGCGTCCGCCAGGTCGAGACCGACCTTCTTGGCGTCCACGTCGAAAGCGGCGACGAACTCGACGTCACGGACGTGGTAGTCGCCGAACTGGACGTGCATCAGACCCGGGACCTTGGACGCCGGGTCGGCGTCCTTGTAGTACTCGACTCCCTGCACCAGCGACGCGGCGCAGTTGCCCACGCCGACGATGGCTACGCGAACCGAACCCATTCCGGTTGCTCCCTGTGTGTACTGGGTGAAGCCCCGAATGGACCTCACGTGGTGGTGTCGTCGGACGGATCCGGCCGGGTGCTGTCCCCGTGCCGGGGCAGGCCGCCCGTCTCTCCCGATGTGCTGTTCGGAGCAGAGCCGTCGGCAGCGGAACCCCTGAGGTCCCGGCCGGCCCGCTCGCTCTCGATGAGCTCGTTCAGCCAGCGCACTTCGCGCTCCACGGACTCCATTCCGTGGCGCTGGAGCTCAAGGGTGTAGTCGTCGAGGCGCTCCCGGGTGCGTGCCAGCGAGGCGCGCATCTTCTCCAGGCGCTCCTCCAGTCGGCTGCGGCGGCCCTCGAGGACGCGCATGCGCACGTCACGGGAGGTCTGTCCGAAGAAGGCGAAACGAGCGGCGAAGTGCTCGTCTTCGTATGCGTCGGGACCCGTCTGCGAGAGCAGTTCCTCGAAGTGCTCCTTACCTTGCGCCGTCAACCGGTAGACGATCTTGGCGCGGCGCCCCGCGAGCGGAGCGCCGAGGGCGTCGTCGGGGCCGCCGCCCGACTCCTCGATCAACCAGCCGTTGGCGACCAGCGTCTTGAGGCACGGGTAGAGCGTCCCGTAGCTGAACGCGCGGAATACGCCCAGTGACGTATTGAGTCGCTTGCGCAGCTCGTAGCCGTGCATTGGGGACTCGCGGAGCAGACCGAGAACGGCGAACTCGAGGATTCCGGAACGCCGGCTCATCCGCGTCTCCTCTCGGTCACTGTCTCGTCCACACGGCCTCTATGTCGAGCTGATGTATCGGCTCGATACATCAAGACGATAGAACGCGCCTCGCGATGCGACAAGAGGGGGCACGGTGAACGGGGTCACATCACTAATTCGCAGGAGGTAAGTTGCCTGTTTTGGGATGAACTTCGGAGCTAGGGGGGTTTTGGCGGTGCGTAGTCTGTGCGGCATGCACATCACCGGGAACCGAGTGACGCCGGGGGACGTCCTCGTCCTTGGTGCAGTACGGGTGAATGACAAAACGACCGCATCCGTACTTCGGGGGGACCGGAAACCAGCCGCCGTTTCCAGGCGCGTCAGGATGCGCCTGCCCGAGGAGTAATCGTTCGATGAGCGAGCACCGTCGCAAACCGCAGCAGCCGCAGGGAGGCGGACGTGCCGCGGCCCGACGCGGCCAGCCGGCGCCCTCCAGCCGCCGCGCGGCACCGCGAGGCGCCACCGGGTCCCCCTCCGACTCCTATGGAGCGGGGGGTGAAGAACGCCCGTACGGTGGCCGTGCCGAGGCCCGGCGGGCGGCACAGAGAAGTGGTGGGGGTGGTCGGCGCAGAGCGCCCGACGGTCCCGGACGTGGCCCCGGCGGCCCGAACGGGCCCGGCCGCGGCAGAGGGCGGGCTTCCGTCCCCGCCAAGAAGCGCATCATCGACTACCCGCGGGCGGGCAAGTACGGAGCCGCGCGCTGGGTGCCGTCGTGGAAGCTGGTGACCGGGATGTTCATCGGCTTCATAGGGGGCCTGGTGGCGGTCGCCGGCATCGGGTACGCGATGGTGAGCGTCCCGAACGTCGCGCAGACCGCGACCGCGCAGAACAACGTCTACTACTGGTCCGACGGCTCCCAGATGGTGGCTACGGGCGGTGAGACGAACCGCCAGATCGTCAACCTCTCGCAGATCCCCCAGGCGATGCGGTACGCGGTCATCTCCCAGGAGAACAAGACCTTCTACACCGACAGCGGCATCGACCCGAAGGGCATCGCGCGCGCGGTCTTCAACATGGCCACGGGCGGTCAGACCCAGGGCGGCTCCACCATCACCCAGCAGTACGTGAAGAACGCGAGGCTGGACGACCAGTCGCAGACGATCACCCGGAAGTTCAAGGAGATCTTCATCTCCATCAAGGTGGGCGCCACCGTCAAGAAGGACGACATCCTGGCCGGCTACCTGAACTCCGCGTACTACGGCCGGAACGCCTACGGCATCGAGGCGGCCGCGCACGCGTACTTCAACAAGCGGGCCATTCAGCTGAACCCGGGCGAGTGCGCCTTCCTCGCGGCGATGCTGAAGGGCGCCACGTACTACGACCCGGCGGGTAACCCATCCATCGACCCGTCCGCGAATGCTGAGGCCAACCAGCGGCGGGCCACGCTGCAAATGCAGGACACCCTCGACAAGATGGTTCAGTACGGCCATCTGAGTGCCACGGACCGGGCCAAGTACAAGACCTTGCCCCATGTCGACAACCCGCGGTCAAACACCCGTCTGAGCGGTCAGACGGGATACCTCGTTGACCTGGCCAACAGCTACCTGGTCACCCACAGCGACCAGACCCACATCACCCAGCAGAAGCTGCAGCAGGGCGGACTCCAGATCTACACGACCTTCGACAAGACGAAGGTCAAGGAGCTCCACGACGCGGTCAAGAACGTCCAGGACAAGAACATCAAACCGAAGGAGCGCCCGAAGACGGACACCTTTGTCCAGTTCGGCGGCGCTTCCGTGGATCCCGCCTCCGGCGCCATCAAGGCGATCTACGGCGGTGAGGACGCGACCAAGCACTTCACCAACAATGCCGACTCGACCGGCGCCCAGGTGGGTTCGACGTTCAAGCCCTTCGTGCTGGCGGCCGCGATGGAGTGGGGGGTGCGCAACAAGAATCTCGGAGAGGAGCAGGCGCAGGACGAGCGCACAGTCGCCTCTCCGAAGAGCCTGTACAGCGGCAAGAACAAGCTCAAGATCAAGAAATACGACGGGACGGTCTGGACTGACAGGGACAACAAGGAGTGGCTGCAGGCCAACGACGGCAACCTGTCGGTCGGAAATCCGCCGGACTACAAGATCGACCTGCGTGAGGCGATGCAGTACTCGGTCAACTCCGTCTACGTCCAGCTCGGCATGGACGTCGGCCTGGACAAGGTCGAGCAGTCGGCCCTGGACGCCGGCATCCTGAAGTCCAGCCTGGCCAGTTCCAACTTCCCCTCGTTCTCCATCGGTACCTCTGACCCGAGCGCGATCCGTATGGCAGGTGCGTACGCGACCTTCGCGGCCAGCGGTCAGCAGAACGACCCCTACTCGGTCGACAAGGTCAGCAGCAAGGACGGAACGGTCTTCCAGCACGTCAAGAAGACCAAGGACGCCTTCACTTCGAAGGTCGCCGACAACGTGACCGACGTTTTGAAGACCGTGGTCGACAAGGGCACTGGTACGGCGGCGCGGCTTGCCGGCCGCGACGTGGCCGGCAAGACCGGTACGACAGACGACAACAAGTCCGCCTGGTTCGTGGGGTACACCCCGCAGCTGTCGACCGCGATCGGCATGTACCGCATGGACGACAACGCGGCGAACAAGAACCGAACCTTCCTGAAGATGTATGGAACGGGCGGTCAGAAGGAAATCCACGGTGCCTCGTTCCCGGCCCAGATCTGGCACGACTACATGGAGCAGGCGCTCCAGGGGCAGGACCCGGTGAAGTTCCCGACCCCCGAGCCCATCGGTGAGGTCATCAACGACACCCCGAGCCCGAGCGTGACCCCGTCGCCCACGCAGAGCGTCACGGACAGCCCGACGCCGACCCCGACGCCGAGTGAGTCGCTGATCTCGCCCTCGCCGACGCCGAGCGACACCTGCCGCAAATTCGACTGGACGTGTGGCAGCAACGGCGGCACCGCCGGCGGCAGCACGGGTGGAGTGACCTCCTCGCCGACCGAGAGCTCCAGCAGCGGAAACTCCCGGGGCAACGGCAACGGCGGTCTCTTCGCAGGACCGAACGGCTAGTCGTCACCGCATGTGTTTCACGTGAAACGCTCCGTTTCACGTGAAACATCGGCCGGAGAGGGCCGTCACACCGAGCAGGTGTGGCGGCCCTCGTCGTTTTCCCAGCCGGATGCGGCAGGATGAGCCCCATGCCCAGTGCAGAGACGACGCGAGCCAGCGTCCACGAGCCGGAGGTCGTGCGGCCGACCCGGGAGGACGCGGTCGCCGCGGCCGGCAGCGAGCTGATCGGCGGTCCTATCGGACGGCGCGCACTGCTCGGGACGTCCTGGTGGACTCCCGTGCGGGTCGTGGCGCTCGTCATGATCGGCATGTTCGCCCTCGGTATGGTCCAGAAGCTGCCCTGCTACGACAGCGGCTGGTTCTTCGGCGCCAGTTCGCAGTACACCCACGCCTGCTACTCGGACATCCCGCACCTCTACCAGGGGCGTGGTTTCGCCGATGGGCTCGTGCCCTACTTCGACAAGCTTCCCGGCGACATGAGCTACCTCGAGTACCCGGTGCTCACCGGTGTGTTCATGGAGGTCGCTTCATGGCTGACCCCGGGCAGCGGCGCCCTGCAGGCCCGGGAGCAGACCTACTGGATGGTCAATGCGGGGATGCTCATGGTGTGCGCCGTGGTCATCGCCGTGTGCACTGCGCGTATTCACCGGCGCCGTCCCTGGGACGGCCTCATGGTGGCCCTCGCGCCCGCCTTCGCGTTGACGGCCACCATCAACTGGGATCTGCTCGCCGTGGCCCTGCTGGCCGCCGCGATGCTGATGTGGTCGCGGGGCCGGGCGCTGGCTTTCGGAGTTCTGGTCGGTCTCGCCACGGCAGCCAAGTTCTATCCGTTCCTGGTGCTCGGGCCGCTCCTTCTGCTGTGCTGGCGAGCGGGCAAGTGGCGTGAGTACGCGACCGCCGCGCTGGGGGCCGTGGGGGCATGGCTCGTGGTCAACCTGCCGGTGATGTTCCTGGCTCCCGAGGGCTGGTTGAAGTTCTACAGCTTCAGCCGTGAGCGCGGCGTCGACTTCGGTTCCGTCTTCCTGTTCATCTCGCGCTGGCTGAACATCGAGATCACCAAGGACACGGCCAACACCAGCGCGATGATCACGATGCTGTTGGCCTGTGCGGGTATCACCGCGATGACGCTCACGGCCCCGCGTCGCCCGCGTTTCGCGCAGCTTGCCTTCCTTATCGTCGCGGCGTTCATCCTCACCAACAAGGTCTACTCGCCCCAGTACGTACTGTGGCTGGTCCCCCTCGCCGTACTGGCCCGCCCGCGCTGGCGCGACTTCCTGATCTGGCAGGCCTGCGAGGTGGCGTACTTTCTCGGGATCTGGACATACCTCGCATACACCACCAGTGGAGATGCCCATAAGGGTCTACCGACGGACGGGTACCAAGTGGCCATCGCCGTCCATCTGCTGGGGACGCTCTACCTGTGCGCCGTCGTCGTCCGCGACATCTTCATGCCGGAACGGGACGTTGTGCGCAAGGCTGGCGACGACGACCCGTCGGGCGGTGTCCTGGACGGAGCGCCGGATGCATTCGTACTGGGAGCCGCCGCTCATCCGCCGCGGCACGCGGCGCACTTCGACGGGCCGCACGTGGAGTGGGGCAGCCAGTCTGTCGAGCCCACGGGCAAGAGTTCGCCCTGAGCGAACGGGACGCAGAGGTGCTACGACAGGGGCCGCACACGGAATCCGTGTGCGGCCCCTGTCGTAGCTGCTGGGCGCTTCAGGCTGTGCCGCTCAGCGGTCGACGAGCCGGTCGAACTGCGTGGTGGTGTGCCGCAGATGCGCCACCAGCTCGTCACCGACCTTGGGCTCCGTCGCATCCGCGGGAACGAACAGGATCGAGACCTGCATGTGCGGGGGCTCGGCGAACCAGCGCTGCTTGCCCGCCCAGACGAAGGGCGAGAGGTTCCGGTTCACCGTCGCGAGGCCGGCGCGGGCGACGCCCTTGGCGCGCGGCATGACGCCGTGCAGGGCCTTGGGGGCCTCCAGACCCACACCGTGCGACGTTCCCCCCGCTACGACGACCAGGTAGCCGTCCGAGGCCGCTTTCTGCTGCCGGTACCCGAAGCGCTCGCCCTTGGAGACGCGTGTGACGTCCAGGACCGCCCCGCGGTACTCGGTGGCCTCGTGGTCCCCCAGCCACAGCCGGGTGCCGATACGGGCCCGGAAGCGCGTCTGCGGGAACTGCTGCTGCAGACGGACCAGCTCCTCGGCCTTGAGGTGGCTGACGAACATCGTGTGCAGCGGCAGCCGGGCCGCGCGCAGCCGGTCCATCCAGCCGATGACCTCCTCGACGGCGTCGGAGCCGTCGGTGCGGTCGAGCGGGAGGTGGATGGCGAAGCCCTCGAGGCGGACGTTCTCGATGGCGGAGTGCAGCTGCGGCAGATCCTGCTCGCTGACTCCGTGCCGCTTCATCGAGGACATCACCTCGATCACCACACGGGCGCCCACGAGCCCGTACACGCCGTCGACGGACGACACCGAGCGGATGACCCGGTCGGGCAGCGGTACGGGCTCCTCGCCCCGCCGGAAGGGCGTCAGCACCAGCAGGTCACCGCCGAACCAGTCCTTGATCCGGGCCGCCTCGTACGTCGTGCCCACGGCGAGCACGTCGGAGCCCAGCCGCGTGGCCTCCTCCGCCAGCCGCTCGTGGCCGAAGCCGTAGCCGTTGCCCTTGCAGACGGGGACGAGCCCCGGGAACTGCTCCTGCACGTGCTTGTGGTGTGCCCGCCAGCGCGCGGTGTCGACGTAGAGCGTGAGCGCCATGGCCGGTCCCGGAACCTTTCTCGTGGCTGGGGTGTGTCAGAGGTCTGAAAGGGAATTGTGACGGATCCGCCGGACCGACGGGGATCGTGCCGGGCCGCACGGGCGTCCCGGCACGGGAACTCCGGCGTCAGCGGCGCGACATGTAGATGTCGAGCGCCTTGTGCAGCAGCTTGTTGAGGGGGAAATCCCACTCGCCGAGGTACTCGGCCGCCTGACCGCCGGTGCCCACCTTGAACTGGATGAGACCGAAGAGGTGGTCGGTCTCGTCCAGCGAGTCGGAGATGCCGCGCAGGTCGTAGACGGTGGCACCGAGCGCATAGGCGTCGCGGAGCATCCGCCACTGCATCGCGTTCGAGGGACGGACCTCACGGCCGATGTTGTCGGACGCCCCGTAGGAGTACCAGACGTGCCCGCCGACGATCAGCATCGTCGCCGCCGAGAGGTTCACGCCGTTGTGCCGCGCGAAGTAGAGCCGCATGCGGTTGGGGTCCTCGGTGTTGAGGGCCGTCCACATGCGCTGGAAGTACGACAGCGGGCGGGGCCGGAAGTGGTCGCGCACGGCCGTGATCTCGTAGAGCCGCTGCCATTCCTCGAGGTCGTGGTAACCGCCCTGGACGACCTCGACACCGGCCTTCTCGGCCTTCTTGATGTTGCGGCGCCACAGCTGGTTGAAGTTCTTGTGGACCTCTTCCAGGGAACGGTTGGCGAGCGGCACCTGGAAGACGTAGCGGGGCTGCACGTCGCCGAAGCCGGCGCCGCCGTCCTCGCCCTGCTGCCAGCCCATACGGCGCAGCTTGTCGGCCACCTCGAAGGCGCGGGGTTCGATGAAGTCCGCCTCGATGTCGCGCAGGCGCTTCACGTCCGGGTCCTGGATGCCCTGCTTGATGGAGGTGGCCTCCCAGCGCCGGATGATGACCGGCGGGCCCATCTTCACCGAGAAGGCGCCCTGCTGCTTGAGGTGGGCCAGCATCGGCCGGATCCAGTCGTCCAGATTCGGCGCGAACCAGTTGATGACCGGACCCTCGGGCAGGTACGCGAGGTAGCGCTTGAGCTTCGGCAACTGGCGGTAGAGCACCAGTCCCGCGCCCACCAGTTCGCCGCTCTTGTCGAACCAGCCGAGGTTCTCCGACCGCCACTCCGCCTTGACGTCTGCCCAGGCCGGGACCTGCATGTGGCTCGCCGACGGCAGGCTCTGGATGTACGCCAGATGCTGCTCGCGGCTGATCGTCCTCAGGGTCAGGCTCATTCGGGGCGCTCCTCGGGCTGGTGTGTCCCCATGGGTACAGGGGCTCCGGCTCTCGCGCCGAAGCCTACTGCGCCCCGTCGCCGCCCCGAATGGCCGTACGGAACCTGTGGGCCCATCGGGACCGTCCGACGGCCCTGCCGGGAGCCGTCGGACGGTCCCGCGCTCAACCGCCGACGATCCCGCCGAAGAGCCCGCCGTGGGCCATGCCGAGGAAGAATCCGATGGCCGAGGCCCCGAGGCCCAGGATCAGCCCGAAGCGCTGCCGGGTCGTGATGGAGACGAACTGTCCGTAGGCACCGGTGATGATCCCCACCAGGCCGGTCCAGGAGCTGATCAGATGCAGGCTGTGGAACATCGCCGTGACGAAGGCCGTGATACCGAGCACCAGGGTCACCACAAGAAGCGTGTCCTGGAGGGGATGGGCCTTTCCGTCCGTGGCGAAGAGAGAACCGGTCGTGTTGGGTCGCAATACCTGTGCCATGGGGCACCTCCTGCGGAAGGCGGCGCATCGTAGCGCCTTACACACCCGATGTGTACAGATTGACGGGCTACGCGGTCGGATTTCAACCGGAAGCTCGTGTGCGGGTACTCTGTACCGTCTGCACCGGTGTCTGCCCAGGCGGAGCCGGGTCAACCGTCGACTGGCCCCGATTGTCAGTGGCGGCCGATACCGTTGCGTACGCATCACAACCCTCCTGCCACGGAACGACCGTGGCCGCTGAGTCCAAAGGAGGTGGGTTCCACATGCGTCACTACGAGGTGATGGTCATCCTCGACCCCGATCTCGAGGAGCGCGCTGTCTCCCCGCTGATCGAGAACTTCCTCTCCGTCGTCCGTGACGGTGGCGGAAAGGTCGAGAAGGTCGACACCTGGGGTCGTCGCCGTCTCGCCTACGAGATCAAGAAGAAGCCCGAGGGCATCTACTCGGTCCTCGACCTGCAGGCCGAGCCTGCGGTCGTCAAGGAGCTCGACCGCCAGATGAACCTGAACGAGTCGGTCCTCCGGACCAAGGTCCTCCGTCCCGAGACCCACTGAGCCTCCCGCTCAGTTGATCCCGGGATTCGAGTAGCAGCACAAGCAGCCAGCAGCAAACCCGCCGAGAGGTTCCCCCAATGGCAGGCGAGACCGTCATCACGGTCGTCGGCAACCTTGTCGATGACCCCGAGCTGCGCTTCACCCCGTCCGGTGCGGCGGTCGCGAAGTTCCGCGTCGCGTCCACTCCCCGCACCTTCGACCGCCAGACGAACGAGTGGAAGGACGGCGAAAGCCTGTTCCTGACCTGCTCGGTCTGGCGTCAGGCGGCGGAGAACGTCGCCGAGTCGCTCCAGCGAGGCATGCGCGTCATCGTGCAGGGCCGGCTGAAGCAGCGGTCCTACGAGGACCGTGAGGGCGTCAAGCGCACGGTCTACGAGCTCGACGTCGACGAGGTCGGCGCGAGCCTGCGCAACGCGACGGCCAAGGTCACCAAGACCGCCGCCGGCCGCGGTGGCCAGGGTGGCCAGGGTGGTTACGGCGGCGGTGGCGGCCAGGGTGGCGGCGGCTGGGGCGGTGGCCCCGGCGGCGGTCAGCAGGGCGGCGCTCCGGCCGACGACCCGTGGGCGACCGGCGCTCCTGCCGGTGGCCAGGGCGGTGGCGGCTGGGGCGGCGGCTCCGGCGGCTCCGGCGGCTCCGGCGGCGGTGGCGGCTACTCGGACGAGCCCCCCTTCTAGGCCTTGGCTCCGGGTCCCCGGACCTGGACCGGTCGAGGGTGGGCCGTACCCCACACTTCTTGATCACACAGGAGAAACACCATGGCGAAGCCGCCTGTGCGCAAGCCGAAGAAGAAGGTCTGCGCTTTCTGCAAGGACAAGGTCACGTACGTGGACTACAAGGACACGAACATGCTGCGGAAGTTCATTTCCGACCGCGGCAAGATCCGCGCCCGCCGCGTGACCGGCAACTGCACGCAGCACCAGCGTGACGTCGCCACGGCCGTCAAGAACAGCCGTGAGATGGCGCTGCTGCCCTACACGTCCACCGCGCGCTAAGGGAAGGGTGACTGACCAATGAAGATCATCCTGACCCACGAGGTCTCCGGCCTCGGTGCCGCGGGCGAAGTCGTCGACGTCAAGGACGGTTACGCTCGCAACTACCTGATCCCGCGGAAGTTCGCGATCCGCTGGACCAAGGGTGGCGAGAAGGACGTCGAGCAGATCCGTCGTGCTCGCAAGATCCACGAGATCCAGACCATCGAGCAGGCCAACCAGGTCAAGTCTCAGCTCGAAGGTGTGAAGGTCCGCCTGGCCGTCCGCTCCGGCGACTCCGGCCGACTGTTCGGTTCCGTCACTCCGGCCGACATCGCTTCGGCGATCAAGGCCTCCGGTGGCCCCGAGGTCGACAAGCGTCGCATCGAGCTGGGCTCGCCGATCAAGACGCTGGGCTCTCACGAGACGTCCGTGCGTCTGCACCCCGAGGTTGCCGCCAAGGTCAACATCGAGGTCATCTCGGCCTGACGCCGTACTCGGCACAGCTGAAAGAAGGGTCGCACCCTCCGGGGTGCGGCCCTTCTTCATGGTTCTTGAGGCAATGCAGCACCCGCGCGGGGCGGTGCCCACGGCGGTGTGTTTCACGTGAAACGGACCAAGCCATGGGGATCGGCTCGGCCGGCGTCAGCGGGTCGCACCCGTCACGATCCAGCGGCCTGAGCGGGAGCGCAGCCACAGGGTGAGCAGCCGCACGGTCATCATCAGCGTCATCGCCGCCCACAGGGCGGTGAGTCCCCCGCCGAGGACCGGGACGAACAGAGCCACGGGAGCGAAGACCGCCAGCGTCAGCAACATCGCCCAGGCGAGATAGGGCCCGTCGCCCGCTCCCATCAGTACGCCGTCCAGTACGAAGACGGCACCGCAGATGGGCTGTGATACAGCCACGAGTACCAGAGCGGGCAGGGCCGCACGATGGACGACCGCGTCACTGGTGAAAAGAGGCAGGAAGAGCGGACGGGTGACAAGGACCAGCAGTCCGAGCACCACCCCGACGACGAGACCCCACTGCACCATGCGCCGGCACGCTTCATGGGCTCCCTGCGGATCATTCGCACCGAGGTACCGCCCGATGATGGCCTGCCCGGCGATGGCGATCGCATCGAGGGCGAAGGCGAGCAGACTCCACAGCGACAGGATGATCTGGTGCGCGGCTATCTCGGCGTCCCCGAGCCGGGCGGCGACAGCAGTGGCGATCATCAAGATGGCCCGCAGTGAGAGCGTACGGACCAACAGGGGAACACCCGCCTGCGCACTCGCACGTATCCCGGCCGAGTCCGGTCGCAGCGAGGCGCCGTGGCGACGAGCGCCCCGGACGACGACACGCAGATACACGGCGGCCATGCCGCACTGGGCGATGACGGTGCCCCAGGCCGAGCCCGCGATCCCCAGGTCGGCGCCATAGACGAGCCCCGCGTTGAGGGCGGCATTCGCCACGAAGCCCGCGACGGCGACGTACAGCGGTGTCCTGGTGTCCTGGAGTCCGCGCAGGACACCGGTCGCCGCGAGCACGATGAGCATCGCCGGGATGCCCAGGGCGGATATCCGCAGATAGGTCGTCGCGTAGGGAGCGGCGGTCTGCGAGGCGCCGAAGAGGTCCACGATGCCGGGGGCCGTGGGCAGAACGACGAAGATGAGGGCCGCCCCCAGCAGCAGCGCCAGCCAGATGCCGTCCACGCCCTGGCGGATGGCTGCCCGCAGGTCTCCCGCGCCGACCCGGCGGGCGACGGCGGCCGTGGTGGCGTACGCGAGGAAGACGAACACGCTCACCGCGGTGGTCAGCAGCGCGGAGGCGATGCCGAGCCCGGCCAGTTGGGCGGTGCCGAGATGACCGACGATGGCGCTGTCGGCCATCACGAAAAGGGGCTCCGCGACCAGTGCGCCGAAGGCCGGAACGGCCAGTCCGAGGATCTCCCGGTCGGGTCGGCGTCGGACGGCGCGGGATGCTGCGGGAGCCTGTGTCATGGCCACCAATCTAGTCGTCCACAGGTAAGAGATACAAAGCAATAGTGCCCCTTACTTCGGTTACGGTGGGACACGGCGCTGTGTACCGTTCGCGGGGATCTTGACCCTGCTGGGGATGTTTTTCTTCTGCACAGCCAGTGGATGGGAAAGGCGCAGGTCAAAGGCGTTTGGGTGAAGCACCCGAGTGCTTGTTCACAGGCCTGTCCACCGGGTTGTGCACAGGTTTTGCGGAGTTCTCCACAGCATCCGGGCGCTCGTCCACATGGCCTGTGGATAACCAGATTGGCTGGCGGTGCCGACGGGCCTACCGTGGTCCGGCGCCCGCTTCATCCTCCGGCCTCGGAAAACGTGCAAAACCGACGCGTCTGAACGGAGCCGGGCCTCTCGATTTGTCAGTGCCGTGCCCTAGAAAAGAGAGGCACGGCGAGGTCCGCGGGGCGGACGGGAGGAGGCGGCTCGTGAGCATTTCCGAGCCCTTGGACGACCCCTGGGCCGACATCGGTCCCGGCGATCGTGTCCCCGCCTCCCGCCGCGGCGGTGGCACCGGGCGTGACGAGCAGCACGAACGCGGGCCGGACAGCAGCGCGTGGGACGGTGGAGGCTCCTCCTTCGAACGCGTGCCTCCGCAGGACCTGGACGCCGAGCAGTCCGTCCTCGGCGGCATGCTTCTGTCCAAGGACGCGATCGCGGACGTCGTCGAGGTCCTCAAGGGCCATGACTTCTACCGGCCCGCGCACGAGACGATCTACCAGGCGATCCTCGACCTGTACGCCAAGGGCGAGCCGGCCGACCCCATCACGGTCGCCGCCGAGCTGACCAAACGCGGTGAGATCACCAAGGTCGGAGGTGCCTCCTATCTGCACACCCTGGTGCAGACGGTGCCCACCGCGGCGAACGCCGAGTACTACGCGCAGATCGTGCACGAGCGCGCGGTCCTGCGCCGCCTGGTCGAGGCCGGCACGCGGATCACTCAGATGGGATACGCGGCCGACGGCGACATCGACGAGATCGTCAACAGCGCCCAGGCCGAGATCTTCGCGGTCACCGAGCAGCGCACGGCCGAGGACTATCTGCCCCTCAGCGAGATCATGGAGGGCGCGCTCGACGAGATCGAGGCGATCGGCTCCCGATCGGGGGAGATGACCGGCGTGCCGACAGGCTTCACCGATCTCGATCAGCTCACCAATGGTCTGCATCCCGGTCAGATGATCATTATCGCCGCCCGTCCCGCCATGGGTAAGTCGACGCTGGCGCTGGACTTCGCGCGGGCGGCGTCCATCAAGCACAACCTGCCGAGCGTGATCTTCTCACTCGAAATGGGCCGCAACGAGATCGCGATGCGTCTGCTGTCCGCCGAGGCTCGTGTGGCCCTGCACCACATGCGGTCCGGCACGATGACGGACGAGGACTGGACCCGTCTCGCACGGCGTATGCCGGACGTCTCGGCCGCTCCGCTGTACATCGACGACTCGCCGAACCTGTCGATGATGGAGATCCGCGCCAAGTGCCGCCGCCTCAAGCAGCGGAACGACCTGAAGTTGGTCGTGATCGACTATCTGCAGCTCATGCAGTCCGGCTCCAAGCGGTCCGAGAGCCGGCAGCAGGAGGTCTCGGAGATGTCGCGAAACCTGAAACTGCTCGCCAAGGAGCTGGAGTTGCCCGTCATCGCACTCTCGCAGCTCAACCGTGGCCCCGAGCAGCGGACGGACAAGAAGCCCATGGTGTCGGACCTGCGTGAGTCCGGGTCGATCGAGCAGGACGCCGACATGGTGATCCTCCTGCACCGCGAGGACGCGTACGAGAAGGAGTCGCCGCGCGCCGGCGAGGCGGACATCATCGTCGGCAAGCACCGTAACGGCCCCACGGCGACCATCACTGTGGCCTTTCAGGGGCATTATTCCCGTTTTGTGGACATGGCGCAGACCTGATCCGCCCTCTGCCGTCGGTGCTGCCGCACATATGCACTCGACGCGGAATCCCGGGCCAGGTGGACTGTAGCCATGACGACATCTCAAGCAGAGCTGCTTCCCGCCACGCGCCGGGCACTGTCGCACCGCATCGCGGTCGCGCAGGCCGAGGGACGGGCGCCGTCGCTGGTGGCCGCGGTCGTCCGGGACGGGCAGGCGGTGTGGCACGGCGCGCGCACCTCCGTGGACGGCCACGCCCCGGACGAGAACGTGCAGTACCGGATCGGATCCATCACCAAGACCTTCACCGCGGTCCTTGTGCTGCGGCTCCGTGATGAGGGCCTCGTGGATCTCGGCGACCCGCTGGAGAAGTACCTGCCCGGCACCGGCGCGGGGGAGGCGACCATCGCCGAACTGCTGGCCCATACGGGAGGCCTGGCGGCCGAGTCGCCCGCGCCGTGGTGGGAGCGCACGCCCGGTTCGCTGCGTCCCGAGCTTGTGGACGTGCTGGGCGAGCAGCCGCTGAGGCATCCCGTCGGCCGTAGATTCCACTACTCCAACCCCGGCTACACGCTGCTCGGCGCCCTGGTCGAGGAGGTGCGCGGAGCCGCCTGGGAAGACGTGCTGCGGCGTGAGGTGCTCGAACCTCTGGGGCTGCGCCGGACAAGTGGCCGATCGCGGGCACCGCACGCGGGCGGATGGGCCGTGCATCCCTGGGCGGACGTGATGCTCCCCGAGCCCGCCGAGGACCTCGGACGGATGGCACCGGCCGGCCAACTGTGGTCGACCACCGGCGATTTGGCCCGTTTCGCCGTCTTCCTGGCCCGTGGCGACGACCGGGTGCTGAGCGCGCAGTCCGTACAGGAGATGCGGACACCCGCTGCTCCGGCCGAGACCGCGGACCTGGCGGCCGGTACCGGCTATGGCCTCGGTCTGCAGCTACAGCACCGGGACGGGCGGCTTCTCGCGGGGCACTCGGGCTCGCTGCCCGGGTTCCTCGCCAACCTCACCCTCAGCGTCGAGGACGACATGGCGGCCGTGGTGCTGGCCAACTGCACATCGGGTCCGCAGGTGACCGCCCTCGCCGCCGATCTGATCGGCATCGTGGCCGAGGCGGAACCCAGGATCCCCGAGCCATGGCGGCCGCTGCCGGAGGTCGATCCGGCCGTACTGGAGTTGACGGGCCAGTGGTACTGGGGAACGCAGGGTTTCATCCTGCGGCTCGTGGCCGACGGAGGTGTCGCGCTGGAACCGCTGTCCGGAGTGGGCCGCCGCTCACAGTTGCGGTCCAACGGTGACGGGACGTGGACCGGGCTTGACGGCTACTACGCGGGAGAGGTTCTGCGGCCAGTACGGCGAACGGACGGATCCGTGAGCCACCTGGACCTCGGCTCGTTCGTGTTCACGCGGCAGCCGTACGACGAGGGCGCTCCCGTGCCCGGGGGCGTGGACCCGGAGGGGTGGAGCGGCATCCGCTAGACGCCGCTGTAGCGTCGCAGGGGTGTGTTTCACGTGAAACGCGCCCCTGCGTCCGGAACGGCGCTGTCAGAGCACCAGCTTGAAGCCCATGTGCGAGGCCTCGAAGCCCAGGCGCTTGTAGAAGCGGTGGGCGTCGGTGCGGGTGGCGTCGGAGGTCAGCTGGACCAACTGACAGCCCTGGCGCCGGGATTCGTCGATCGCCCACTCGATGAACTGCGTGCCGAGTCCACTGCCGCGTTCGTCGGAGTGGATGCGTACGGCCTCGATGATCGACCGGGTCGCACCCCGGCGGGACAGTCCGGGGATGATCGTGAGTTGAAGTGTGCCGACGACACGTCCGTCCCTTTCGCCGACCACAAGGTGCTGGTTCGGATCACCGCTCACCCGCTCCAGTGCGCTCAGATACGGCGCCAGATCGTCCGGCGACTCGCGCTGGGCACCAAGCGGGTCGTCGGCCAGCATGGCGACGACCGATGGAATGTCTTCCGCGACGCAGGGGCGTATCTCAAGGTCTCCCATGCTCGCACCCTATGCGGGTGCCCTGGCTGCCGCGTGTCCAGGGCGCCGGGGCAACCTACGCAGATAGGTGCAACGACTCGACCGCGCGGACCAGGGGCGCCAGCTCGGGGTTCTCGGCCGCGTCGTCCAGCGCCTCCCGCAGAGCGGCGTCATTGGTGGGACGGGCCGCCTCGAGCAGCTGAAGGCCGACGGCGGTGACGTTGGTGTAGATGCCACGACGGTCGGTCGGACAGAGGTAGCGCTCCAGCAGGCCGCGGTCCTCGAGCCTGGTGACGAGCCGGGTCGTCGCGCTCTGGCTGAGGACCACCGCGTCGGCCACCTGCTTCATCTGCAGATGTCCCCCCTCGCCGTCGTGCTGGCGGCTGAGCACGTCCAGCAGGGAGTACTCCCGCACGCTGAGCCCGTGCTTGCTCTGCAGGGCGCGCTCAATACGGGCCTCAATCCTCCCGTGCAGCAAGGAGAGGGCGCACCAGCCCTGGGCAAGGGCGGTGAGCGCAGGGTCCGTCGCTGTCATGGCGTCTTTCCTCCGTCCCAGATGTCGTATCCACCCGTCCCAGAGGTGGTATCCACCCAGGATAGACCACTCTCGCAATAGACTGCGCTTGCATATATCAAGCGTCTGCAATTATTGTGATAGCACGCAAAGCGCTCATGCAATCGCTTGGAAGGTCTTCCTCATGCCTCTCGCGCTTCTGGCCCTCGCGATCGGGGCCTTCGGGATCGGAACCACGGAGTTCGTGATCATGGGCGTGCTGCCCGAGGTCGCAGGCTCCTTCGGAGTCTCCATTCCCACTGCCGGACTGCTGGTGACCGGCTATGCCCTCGGCGTGATGTTCGGCGCCCCGATCATGACCGCGCTCGGCACCAAGGTCTCCCGCAAGCGGATGCTGATGCTGCTGATGGGCCTGTTCGTGCTCGGCAACCTGCTCTCGGCGATGGCCCCGACCTTCGGTCTGATGCTGGCGGGCCGGGTGGTCGCCTCCCTGGCCCACGGCGCGTTCTTCGGCATCGGCTCGGTGGTCGCCGCCGAGCTGGTCGCCCCGGAGAAGAAGGCCGGGGCCATATCCATGATGTTCAGCGGTCTGACCGTCGCCAACGTCATCGGAGTCCCCCTCGGCACTTTCGTCGGTCAGTCCGTCGGCTGGCGGGTCACCTTCGGCCTCGTCGCCGGGCTCGGCGTGATCGGACTGCTCGGTGTCGCGAAGCTCGTACCCGATATGCCCAAGCCGGCAGGTGTGCACCTGCGCCATGAGCTGGCCGCCTTCAAGAACGCGCAGGTGTTGCTGGCGATGGCGATGACCGTCCTCGGCTTCGGCGGTGTCTTCGCGGCCATCACCTACATCGCGCCGATGATGACCCACGTCACCGGCTTCGCGGACGGCTCGGTCACCTGGCTGCTGGTCCTCTTCGGCCTCGGTATGGTCGGCGGCAACCTCATCGGCGGCAAGTACGCGGACCGTGCCCTGATGCCGATGCTGTACGTGTCGCTCGGCGGCCTGGCTCTCGTGCTCGCGCTGTTCACCCTCACCGCGCACAGCAAGGTCCTGGCCGCGCCCACCATCGTGCTGATCGGCGCCCTGGGCTTCGCGACGGTCCCTCCGCTGCAGAAGCGGGTCCTGGACCACGCCCATGGAGCTCCGACCCTCGCCTCGGCCGCGAACATCGGCGCCTTCAACCTCGGCAACGCCCTGTCCGCCTGGCTCGGCGGCATCGTGATCGCCGCCGGCCTCGGGTACACCGCTCCCAACTGGGTGGGCGCGGCGCTCGCCGGGTCCGCTCTGCTGCTGGCGTTCTTCTCGGCCGCGCTGGAGCGGCGGCAGACGGCTCCTGGCAGGCCTGCGGCGGAGGGTGCCGTCTCCGGCGAACCTCACCTGGCCGTGCACCGCTGAGCGGGCAGCTCACGGCCGTTGACGCGAACGCGTGTCTCCGGGACTCCGGAGGCACGCGTTTCGCATCACTGCGGACTCAGCCCGCGGCCACCGTCACCGGAGCGAAGCGCCGCGTCCAGTCACCGGGCAGGTCCGGGACGCCGTACGTCATGACCGCGTTGAAGCCCACGGAGGCGAGCCCGCGCTCCTTCAGCCAGGTGAGCAGGCTCTCGTGGCGTACGTCGACGTCGGTGCGCAGCGGCCGGTCGGTGCAGGCGGCGAGCGATGCGACGAGTGCCTTCGCCGTCTCTGTGTCGCGGGCGATGAGAGGGCCCACGACATGGGTGTCCATGTTGGGCCAGAGGGCCGCGTACCCGATGATCCGCCCGCCCTCCTCGGCGACATGCAACTGATCCGCGAAAGCCGGCAGCCGTGTGATCACATGCGTGCGGTCGACGCCGAACACTTCCTCATCGAGCCGGACCAGATGGGCCAGGTCTTCCCCGGTGGCCGGACGGGTGGCGACGGTCGGCGGAGGGCCTCCGGCCCGGAAGGGGCCACGCACCATCTCGGAGCCGCCGGTGACCTTGAAGCCGAGTTCCTCGTAGAGGGGGCGACCGTATGGAGTCGCGTACAGCGTCAGCGGGGTGGTCGTGTCCGTCTCGGCCACCACGTGCCGCATCAGTCGGCGGCCGATGCCCTGGCGCGCGTGGCGCTGGGCGACGAGCACCATACCGATGGCGCAGAGGTCCGGACGGTGGCGAGACCCGTACTCGGTCACGACGCAGGCGCTGACGAGCCCGCCAGCGGGGTCGTCGATGCCATACCCCCTGCCGGCGGCAAGAAGCAGCCCCCACTTGTGTTCCTCGCGGGGCCAGCCCCGGTCCTCGGACAAGTCGGCGCAGGCGATGAGATCGCGGGGCGTCAGACGGCGGATGGGCAGAGCGGCGAGGGGAGGTGTCGACACGCAGGTCAGGCTGTCCGACTTGGGGCACCGGCGTCCACCGCTTTGCGGTCGAACGCACACGCTTTTAGCCATGTCATGCCGGAGCGCACAGGACCGGATCAGATGTTTCACGTGAAACGGCAATGACCTGATCACGACTGATCGGTACTGGGCTGATGACTCGTCATGACTCAGAGGACCGGGATGAGTCATGCGACGGTGAGAAAGGGAGAGCGCAGATCTTCTCGCACTTGGCGAGACTTCATCGCATCACGGAGCCGAGCAGGATCTCCGGGATGCTGGTGAATGAGTATGCCGTGCCCGGTAATTGACGCAGATTCCGGTTCGCTCGGCCGACACTTCATGGCGGACTGAGGGGGGACTTGTGCATGGCACGGCGACCGGTATGGTCGAGTCCGGTTCGCCTCCGGTGTGATGTGCGCACGTTCCGCAGGGCGCGAACGCAAGCCAATGCAGCCTAACGAGACGGAGAGATCCAAGTCCCGCCTTTCCCGCTAAGCGACCGGGCGTGAAGGCTGAGTGGAAAGCTGCGGTGAGGTTACTGCGGCCTATGTCACACTCCCCCCTTACTTGTCCGTACGCAGCGGGTTTCCGGGTTGACTGTGCCGCATTGGACGTCAAGCGACCGAACGGGGAAAGCAGGGCTGTCAGCGGGGGAAGAAAACACCCTCCGACCGGGGAAGTGCGCAGACCGACCGGAAGATGTTCGAGGCGAGGCACACCATGGACGCTCCGACCACCGCGTCGGCCGACAACGGCACCTCCGGCGACAGCGGCGGGGGCGGCTGGTTCACACCCCACAGCCAGTCCCCGACGCCTCCGGGCGGGGAGCCCCCCACGCCGGAGGGCAGCCGTCTCGCAGCGATGCGTCCCGTCGGCCGTTCGCCCGTCGGCGACGTTACCCAGCAGGGACGAATACAGCCGACGGCGAACACGCCGCAGCACCGGCACAGCGAGCCGGAGCCCGCCCATCAAGGGATCCGCCCCGAGCCCCGCGTCCCGGCCCAGCCCTCCGCCCCGGAGGCTCAGGCGTCTCCGGACGCCGTGCTGATCCGGCAGACCATGTCGGAGATCGGGCCCATCGCGGACAAGGTCACCTCGTACTTCTACGCACTTCTCTTCGTGCGCTATCCCCACTTGCGGTCGCTGTTCCCCGCCGCGATGGACACCCAGCGGGACCGGCTGCTCACCGCACTGCTGACCGCTGCCGAGCACATCGACAACACCGAGGTCCTCGTCGCCTATCTGCAGAACCTGGGCCGCGGCCACCGCAAGTACGGCACGCGGCCCGAGCACTACCCGGCGGTCGGCGAATGCCTCATCGGCGCGCTGAGCAAGTACGCCTCCGCGATCTGGGACAGGGAGAGCGAGGCCGCCTGGGTGCGGGCGTACACGACGATCTCCCAGGTGATGATCGACGCGGCGGCGGCGGACGAGTTGCGCGCCCCGGCCTGGTGGCACGCGGAGGTCGTGTCGCACGATCTGCGCACCCCGGACGTCGCGGTGATCACGGTGCGCCCCGACCAGCCCTACCCATTCCTGGCCGGGCAGTACACGAGCGTGGAGACCCCGTGGTGGCCGCGGATATGGCGGCACTACTCCTTCGCCTCGGCGCCGCGCTCCGACGGACTGCTTTCGTTCCATGTGAAGGCGGTCCCGGCGGGCTGGGTCTCCAATGCGCTGGTGCACCGCGCCCGGCCCGGTGACGTCATCCGTCTCGGCCCGCCCGCGGGCACGATGACCGTCGACCACACCAAGGACAACGGACTGCTCTGCCTTGGTGGCGGCACCGGCATCGCGCCCATCAAGGCCTTGGTGGAGGATGTCGCGGGGCACGGCGATCGGCGCCCCATGGAGGTCTTCTACGGTGCCCGCACCGACCACGACCTGTACGACATCGACACCATGCTGCGGTTGCAGCAGAGCCATCCCTGGCTCTCGGTCCGTCCGGTCGTCGACGCACTGGCGCATGTCCAACTACCTGACGTCATTCGCGAGTACGGGCCCTGGCACGAGTACGACGCTTATCTCTCCGGCCCACCCGGAATGATCCGCAGTGGTGTGGACGCGCTCCGGAACATCGGTATCCCGTCGGAGCGCATCCGCCATGACTCCGTGGACGAACTGGCCGTGGCCGAACGCTGAATGCCGGACGGGAGTGCCGTTCTCGGTCCGGAGATCAGCCCAGGTCGGGTGCGTGCATGGCACGTACGCCCTCGATGTTGCCGTCGAGGTAGTGGCGCAGGGACAGCGGCACCAGATGGACGGACGCGATGCCGACCCTGGTGAAGGGCACCCGGACGATCTCGTACTGGCCGGCGGGCTCCTCGATCTCGGGCCCGTGCCGCAGACGCTCGTCCATGGACTCCAGGCGGCAGACGAAGAAGTGCTGGACCTTGACTCCGGTCGCGCCGCCGCCTTCGCCGATGTGCTCGACGGTGTCGACGAAGCAGGGCACCACGTCGCTGATCTTGGCGCCGAGTTCCTCGTGTACTTCGCGGTGGAGCGCGTCGACGACGGTCGCGTCCGACGGCTCGACCCCGCCGCCCGGTGTCACCCAGTAGGGATCGACTCCGGGCTTGGTGCGCTTGATGAGAATCAGGTCGTCGCCATCGAGCAGGATGGCGCGGGCGGTGCGTTTGACCACGGGGCGAACGGTCATGGGTGGAATGTGGCCCAACCCGTTCCACGTGAAACATCGTGGAGCCCACACGAGGTGGAACCAGATGTGAACACGCGGTGGCGTCGCCTGGCGGACCTGGCCCACGGTCCAGCCCTGTCGCCTCCGTTCGTAGGGTTCGTATCGCCTTCGCTCCTGGTCGGCCTCATCCCCAGTCGGCCGCCGTCCGCAGCAGCCACTCATGGGCTCGGGCGATGTGCGGCATGGCCAGTGTCCCCGTGCGGACGACCAGGAAGTACGTCCGCAGTGGAGGGACGGCCGGCTCATGGAGTGCCACCACATCACCGCGCTCCAGCGCCGCGGCACAGAGGTAGCGCGGCAGCACGGCGAGCCCGGCACCCGTGGTGGTGCAGGCCAGGACCGCACGCAGATCGGGGACGATGACTGTGCCGGGGGCGGTCGGGCGGGAGTCGAAGACGGAGGCCCAGTAGCGGGAGACGAACGGCAGCGACTCGTGCACCTCGACCACCGGGAGGTTATCCAGCCCGTGTGCGTCCGTGCGGCGTGGTGTACCGGGGCCGCCGGTGCGGGAGGCCCAGCGCGGCGCCGCGACCAGAACGTGCTCCTCGTCGCACAGCGGGGTCGCCGTGAGCAGGGCCCCGCGCGGCCGGGCCGTGCTGATGGCCAGATCGTGGTGTCCGGCGGCAAGGCCCTCGAGGGTCTCGTCCGCGTTTCCGAAGGTGGCGCGCAGGGCGATCCCCTGGCTGTCCTCGGCCAGTGCCGCGAGCGCGGGCAGGGCGCGCTCGGCGGTGAACTCGGGTGGTCCGGCGAGATGGAGGGTGCGCGGTGAGGACTGCTCGTCGAGCCCGGTCTCGGTGATCTCCACCAGGGCGTCGAGATGGGGCGCGGCCTTGTGCGCGAGTTCGTCGCCGATGGTCGTGGGAGTCACACCGCGGGCCTGGCGCAGGAAGAGAGGGCGGCCCAGCTGCCGTTCCAGGGTGCGGATCTGGGACGTGACCGCCGGTTGGGAGAGGCCGAGCAGCGCTGCGGCACGGGTGAACGAGCCGGCCCGGTGCACGGTCACGAAGGTGCGCAGCAGGGCCAGATCCATGGTGCTACCTTGCCTCCCCACACCCGCGACCGGGCTCAACTATAAATAAGTCGATAGGTCTCTGTCGCTACTGTGATTGGACACTGACACAGAGTCAACTAGCCTTGTTCGCACGGTTCTTCGCGCGCGGAACCGGGACGGTCCGAGCCACGAGGGGGGAGGCTCGGACCGTCCGTCGTCCGTATACGAGGTTTCGGGGGCGGCCCTCGCCTCCCTGTATGTACGTAGCCGAAGCAGTGGATGCCGCTCAGGAACCGGTCATTCCGCCGACTCGTCGAGTGCACGCAGCACATCGGCCACCAGGTCCTCAGGATCCTCGGCGCCGGCCGAGAGGCGGATGAAGCCCTCGGGCACCGCGTCACCGCCCCAGCGACCACGCCGCTCCGCGGTGGACCGGACGCCCCCGAAGCTCGTCGCGTCGTCGACGAGGCGCAGTGCGTCCAGAAAGCGATCGGCACGCGCCCGTGTCGGCAGCGAGAACGACACCACGCACCCGAAACGCCGCATCTGCTGCGCCGCGGTCTTGTGCGAGGGATCGTCGGGCAGCCCCGGATAGCGCAGACCGGTCACCTCGGCGCGGGCGCGCAGTGCTTCGGCGACCGCGAGCGCGTTGGCGGTCTGGCGGTCGGCGCGCAGGTGCAGGGTGGCCAGCGAGCGGTGCGCGAGCCAGGCCTCCATCGGACCGGGGATCGCCCCGACGATCTTGCGCCAGCGGCGCACGGAGGCCATCAGCCCCGCATTCCGGGACACCACGTACCCGAGCAGCAGGTCCCCGTGCCCGGTGAGCATCTTGGTGCCGCTGGCCACGGAGAAGTCGGCACCCAGCTCCAGCGGGCGCTGGCCGAGGGGTGTCGCTAGGGTGTTGTCGACGGCGACGAGCGTCCCCTGCGCGTAGGCCGCCGCCACGAGCCGCCGCACGTCGCAGACGTCGAGCCCCGGGTTCGAGGGGGTTTCCACCCACAGCAGTTTCGCGCCGTCGAGGACGTCGAGCTGGGCATCGCCGCCGGTCGGCGCGGTGCGCACCTCGATGCCGTACGCGGTCAGCTGCTCGCGCACCAGCGGCAGCACCTGATAGCCGTCCGCCGGCAGCACGACGGTGTCGCCGGCGCGCAGCTGGGAGAAGAGGACCGCCGAGATCGCCGCCATGCCGGAGGCGAAGGCGAGCGTTTCGACGCCGTCCTCGCCGGGCGCCTCCAGCTCGCCGATGGCCCGTTCCAGATGGGTCCACGTGGGGTTCTCGTCACGTCCGTAGGTGTACGGGCCGGTCGGCTCGCCGGGCAGGTGGAAGTGCGCCGCGAAGACGGGCCCCGGCAGAGTCGGCTCGTACTTGACCGGCTCCGGCAGTCCCGCCCGTACCGCGCGGGTGCCGTCGCCGATTCCCGCGCCGGATGTGCCGAAATCCCCTGATGTCATGCTGCCCGTCCCTCCAGGTGCTCGCGTACCGCGGCGAGCAGACCGGTGCTCGCCCCTTCCACCATCTCAAGACACGCCTCGAATCCGTCCATCCCCCCGTAATAGGGATCCGGTACGTCGAGGTCGTCGCCGGCGGCCGGGTCGTACGAGCGCAGCAGCCGAATCTTCGCGGCGTCCTGCGGGGTGGGCGCGAGGCGGCGCAGTGCCTTGAGGTGGCCGGTGTCCAAGGCGATCACGAGGTCGAGGCGGGAGAACCAGGAGGGCTGGAACTGCCGGGCGGTGTGATCGCTGCCATAGCCCTGCTCCTCCAGGGCGGCGACCGTCCGCGGATCGGCGGGGTCCCCCTCGTGCCAGCCGCCCGTGCCGGCGCTGTCGACCTGGACCTGGTCGTCGAGACCGGCCTCTTCCACCCGCGCACGGAAGACGGACTCGGCCATCGGCGACCGGCAGATGTTGCCGGTACAGACAAAGCAGACGGAAAAGGTCATAAGGCCCACTCAGTCCTCGTCGGGCAGCACCACGTGCAGCGCCCAGGAGACGATCGAGATGATCAGGCCGCCGAGGACGGCGGTCCAGAAGCCCTCGACATGGAAGCTCAGATCCAGCTTGCCCGCCACCCACGAGGTGAGCAGCAGCATCAGGGCGTTGACCACCAGGGTGATCAGGCCGAGCGTCAGGATGAACAGCGGGAAGGTCAGCACCTTCAAGATCGGCTTGACCAGGAAGTTGACCAGGCCGAAGATCAGCGCCACGACGATCAGTGTGCCTATCTTCTTGCCGGTGCTGTTACCGGTCAGGGTGATCTTGTCGAGCAGCCACACGGCGACGGCGAGGGCCCCGGCGTTGGCGATCGTCTTGACTACGAAATTCTTCATGTGTCTGATCGTGGCAGACGGGATCACCGGCGAGTAGCGAGCAAGGGCGGTCAACTGCGATGAAGGCATTCCGGCTGGACGAACTGGAGGCGGAGCGGGCTGCCAACGACGGTGCCTATCTGCAGTTCCTCCGGGAGCGGAACATGTCCGTGGGCCTGTACGCACTCGATGCGGGCGACCTGGACTCGCAGAAGCCGCATCAGCAGGACGAGGTGTACTTCGTGGTCAGCGGACGTGCCTCGATCACCGTGGGCATGGAGACCACGCCGGTCGCACGCGGCAGCGTCGTCTATGTACCCGCCGGCGTCGCACACAAGTTCCATCACATCACCGAGGACCTGAGGGTTCTGGTGGTGTTCTCTCCCCCCGAGAGCTGAGGCCGGTCTCAGGGTTCCCTAGGGGAACGGTCAGGGGAGGACGGGGGACACCAGGCCTCCGCTCCGGCCCTCGGCGGCCCTAGCATCGAGGGCAGGACAAGGATCCCGGAAGCAGAGCCCCCGAACTGTGCGTGGGGCAACGGGCGGAGAGACAAGGACAAGGCGATGCGAGAGATCTTCGCGGGTTTGCCGTGGTGGGTGAAGTGGATCGCGGTGCCGGTCATCGCCCTGGTCGTCTTCGGCGGCCTGATCGCGTCCGTCATCGGCTTCGTCATCGGGCTGCTGTTCAAAGTGCTGCTCTTCGTCGCACTGGTCGGCGGCCTGATCTACATCGTGCGGAAGTTCCTGTCGGGCTCGTCGTCGCGCAGCGACTGGTGAGCAGACCGGAGCATGCCGAGCGGGCGGGGCGGGCGACGGTACGGAGCGCGGCCGGACACGTGCCGGGGTGGGCGGACCGGAACAGACGGCCGGTAACAGGAATCTGAGGTTCGCTCGGGCGGGGGAAGTTTCCTCGGTGAGGCCGTCGCAGGGCGCCATTGGACCGTTAGAGTCCGGAGTTCGACGCGCGGCAGGCCCCGCGCGCGGCGCATCCCCTCCCGTGTCCCCGCACGGGAGGCCCTCCTCGCGCTCCGGGAGTGATCCTTGGCCACGGTTGGCACCGCACGCGCAGACTACTCACCCGCGCCGCCCGCCCCGCCCGCGCAGCGGCGCGCATCACCGGCGGAGGAGCGTCTCCCGCCCGTGCAGCCGCAGTCCACCACTCTCATCGGCTCGGTGCAGCGGGCGATGCGGCTGCTGGAGGCCGTCGCCGACCGTGAGCACGGAGCCCCCGCCAAGCAGTTGGCCCGCGAGGTCGGCCTGGCCCTCCCCACGGCCTACCACCTGCTGCGCACCCTGACCCACGAAGGCTATCTGCGCCGGGACAAGGGGCTGTTCTTCCTCGGTGACGCCGCCGAGCGGCTGAGCGGCAGTGCGGTCCAGCAGAAACGTCGCAGCACGATGGACGACGCACTCGCACAATAGCGTGATTCGATCGGTGCTCCTGTTTACTACGCGGTCTATCGCGACGGAGAGATCGACGTCCTCAGCGTCGCCGACAGCCCGGGCAGTCCGGCCGTCGCCGAGTGGGCCGACTTCCGTGAGACCGCCCACGCCCATGCGCTCGGCCAGTGCCTGCTCGCGCAGCTCGACGAAGAGTCCCGGCGGGACCACCTCGACCGCTACCCCCTGCAGTCGATCACCCGATACACCGTGCGCGACGAGCGAACTTTCCTGCGGAGACTGGAACTTCTGGGGCGGATGGACCCCGTCATCGAGCGCCAGGAGTACGCGCTCGGGACGGCTTGCGCCGCGATTCCCCTCACGGCCGGGACGGCGGCGGCTGTTGCCATCTCCCTGCCCTCGCACCAGGCCGACCGGTTGCTGCCGGCGGCACTTCAGTTGCAGGCCGAGGTCGGACGGCTTCCAGGGACACTGACTTTCTCTATCAGCATCTGAAAACTCACTCCTTGTGATATGCCATACACGTTCAGCAAACTTCATGCATGTGTCAGGGGGATCATTCCTGGCCAGTCCACGGCTATTGACGGGGTAGGCGATGCGTGAGTCGGTACAGGCAGAGGTCATGATGAGCTTTCTCGTCTCGGAGGAGCTCTCCTTCCGCATTCCGGTGGAGTTGTCCTATGAGACGTGTGATCCGTATGCCGTACGGCTTACCTTCCACTTGCCCGGCGACGCGCCCGTGACCTGGGCCTTCGGACGCGAGTTGCTGGTCGACGGGGTGGGCAGGCCGTGTGGCGACGGAGATGTGCACATCGCCCCCGCCGAGCCGGACGCCTTCGGCGATGTGCTGATCCGGCTCCAAGTGGGCGCGGACCGGGCTGTGTTTCGCTCGGGCGCGGTGCCGCTCGTGGCCTTCCTCGATCGCACCGACAAGCTGGTGCCGCTCGGGCAAGAAGGCTCGCTGGCCGACTTCGACGCGCATCTGGACGAGGCTCTCGACCGGATTCTGGCCGAGGAGCAGAGCGCGGGTTGAAGCCGCCTGCGGCGCTGTAACGGTTCCTCGTGGACGCGGGGCGCAGCAGGTGCCGTAACGGTTCCTCGGCGCCGTGACGGGCTCCTGGCGCCCCTTCACGAGGGGCGGGAGTGACAGGGCCGCGGAGTCGCCGGCACGGGCCGGACGCGACCGCCGCTGCACGCCCTCGCACGGCTTGGGCCGTCTCAGCGCTTGCGGCGGCGTCCCCTGCCGGCACGGGCCGCTGTCATGGCCGGTGCGACGGCCTCCTGGCGGTCGGCGGAGACGACAAGGGCGGCCAGGGCCGTGGTGACCGGTACCGACGCGACCAGTCCGATCGAGCCCACAAGGGTGCGCACGATCTCCTCGGCGACCAGTTCGCTGTTGGCGACCGACACCACACTGCTCTGCGCGATCGAGAAGAGCAGCAGCAGCGGGAGGGCGGCGCCCGCGTACGCCAGGACCAGCGTGTTGACGACCGAGGCGATGTGGTCGCGGCCGATGCGGATGCCCGCGCGGTACAGGTCACGCCAGCCCATCGACGGATTCGCCTCATGCAGTTCCCAGACGGCCGACGTCTGCGTCACGGTCACATCGTCGAGGACACCGAGTGAGCCGATGATGACGCCGGCGAGCAGCAGACCGCTCATGTCGATGTGCGGATACAGGCCGTGGATCAGACCGGTGTTGTCGTCCGTGTTGCCGGTCAGCGCGGCCCAGTCGATGAACTCCGAGCCCAGCAGGCCGATGAGTGACAGCGAGATCAGCGTGCCGAGCACCGCCACGGACGTACGGGCCGAGAGTCCGTGGCACATATACAGAGCGACGAGCATGATGGCGCTCGCCCCCACCACGGCCACGAGCAGCGGATTCGCCCCCTGAAGGATCGCCGGCAGGACGAAGAGGTTCAGGAACATAAAGCTCACGGCCAGCGCGATGAGCGCCATGACACCACGCAACCGGCCCACGACCACCACGGCGACGGCGAAGATGCCCGCGAGCAGAGCCATGGGGAACTTGCGGTTCACATCGGTGACCGAATACTGCAGGTCCTTCGGAGCGGATGGTTCGTACGCCACCACGACCTTCTCGCCCTCATGCAGTTGGCGTGACTGGTCCGGCTGGACGATTTCCGTGAAGGTGCGACCGCTGTCATTGCCGGTGTCGACGCGGACCGTTGCCTTCTTGCAGGTGCCGCTCGATTCCTGCACCGCGGAGGAGTCCTCGGCGGTGGAGGTGTCACCGGTCGGGGTGTCGCCCGAGGCATTCACGGACTTGCAGTCCACGTCCACGACCCTGGTCACCGTGGCCTGCTGGGTCTGCCGGTCGAAGCCGACGCCGGTGCGCTTGTGCGAGGGCACGCCGCCCGGCCACAGCACCACCAGGCCCACGATGACCGCCGCGGTGAAGGGAATGAGGATCGCGGCGATGACCCTGCGCAGATGCCGGGAGACGGGAGCTGCGGGCCCATGACTGTGCGCATGCGAATGGCCGTGGCCGTCGCCGGATCCAGGTCCGTGGCCACCTCCATGACCGTCCCCGGGTCCCTCGCCGGAGCCGTGACCGCCTCCGGGGCCATGGCCGTGGGTCTCGCCGGGGCCATGGTTGTGCGGTGGTCCGGGAGGCGGATAGGACGGCGGATGCTGCATCGTGGTCACCGACCGATCATCGCAAGAAGGTGTGAGGCGCACTGTGCAGCCCGTGCAATTAGACGCTAGCGTGAGAGGACCTTTGCACACGCGGGAGCTCGGAGCACCGGGCTGAGAGGGCGCTGACCTCCGCCGACGCGATGTTTCACGTGGAACATCGCCGGGCGGAAACCGCTGCGTCGACCGCTGAACCTGTTACCGGGTAATGCCGGCGTAGGGAGTAGGTCTCATGGCCAACAAGGACGTACACACGCCTGCCTCCGATCAGGGGGAACTGTCACCGGAGGCCGGAAGGTCCATCGGATGGCACAAGGCGTATGTCGGGGGTTCACGCCCTGATCTTCGAGTGCCGGTCCGTCAGGTGCACCTCACCAATGGGCAGTCGGCCGCCCTGTACGACACCTCCGGCCCGTACACCGATCCACTCATGGAGACGGATGTCCGCAGGGGGCTGGCGCCGCTGCGGGAGAACTGGATCATCGGCCGTGGCGACACCGAGGAGTACGCGGGTCGCCCGGTCCGTCCCGAGGACGACGGGATCAAGCACACCGCGCCGCGGGGCGGGTTGCGCAACCTCGACGCGGTCTTCCCGGGGCGGCCGCGTCAGCCCCGCTGCGGCCGGGCCGGCACGGCGGTCACGCAACTGGCCCATGCGCGACGTGGTGAGATCACCCCCGAGATGGAGTTCGTGGCGATCCGGGAGAACGTGTCGCCCGAGGTCGTCCGTGAGGAGATCGCGGCGGGACGCGCGGTTCTCCCCGCCAACGTCAATCATCCGGAGACCGAGCCGATGATCATCGGCAAGCGGTTCCTGGTGAAGGTCAATGCCAACATCGGCAACTCCGCGGTGACGTCTTCCATCGAGGAAGAGGTCGAGAAGATGACCTGGGCGACCCACTGGGGCGCGGACACGGTCATGGATCTGTCCACAGGCCGCAACATCCACACCACGCGCGAGTGGGTGCTGCGCAACTCCCCCGTGCCGATCGGCACGGTGCCGCTGTACCAGGCCCTCGAGAAGGTCGACGGTAAAGCGGAGGAGCTGACCTGGGAGATCTACAAGGACACGGTCATCGAGCAGGCCGAGCAGGGCGTGGACTACATGACGGTGCACGCGGGCGTACGGCTGCCGTACGTACCGCTCACCGCGAACCGGAAGACGGGCATCGTGTCGCGGGGCGGCTCGATCATGGCCGCGTGGTGCCTCGCGCACCACAAGGAGTCGTTCCTGTACGAGAACTTCGAGGAGCTCTGCGAGATCCTCGCGGCCTACGACGTCACGTACTCGCTGGGCGACGGTCTGCGGCCGGGCTCGATCGCGGACGCCAACGACGCGGCGCAGTTCGCTGAACTGCGCACTCTGGGGGAGCTCAACCGGATCGCCCGGCGCTTCGATGTACAGACGATGATCGAGGGCCCGGGCCATGTCCCGATGCACAAGATCAAGGAGAACATCGAGCTTCAGCAGGAGATCTGCGACGAGGCACCGTTCTACACGCTCGGGCCGCTGACGACGGACATCGCCCCGGCGTACGACCACATCACCTCCGGCATCGGTGCCGCGATGATCGCCTGGTGGGGCACGGCCATGCTCTGCTACGTCACACCCAAGGAGCACTTGGGCCTGCCCAACCGCGACGACGTCAAGACGGGTGTCATCACCTACAAGATCGCCGCTCATGCCGCGGATCTCGCCAAGGGGCACCCGAGCGCTCAGGACTGGGACGACGCGCTGTCCGACGCCCGCTTCGAGTTCCGCTGGGAGGACCAGTTCAATCTGGCTCTCGACCCGGGCACGGCCCGCGCGTTCCATGACGAGACCCTCCCGGCCGAGCCGGCCAAGACGGCCCACTTCTGCTCGATGTGCGGGCCGAAGTTCTGCTCGATGAAGATCAGCCGAACCATCACCGAGAAGTACGGCGACATCGCGGCCGAACCCGACTACGACGAAGCCGCTCTCGCGGGCATGAAGGCGAAGTCCGAGGAGTTCGCAGCCCACGGCAACCGGGTCTACCTCCCGCTCGCCGACTGACGCTCCGGCCCGGACGTAAGATCCGGCCCGCGCTCGGGAGCGCGGGCCGGACTTCGGCGGGCGGTGCGGGCCGGCCCCCGGGGGGCGGCCCGGAGGGAGGCCAGTGGCCACGCTCGCCGCTGCTGCCGGCGGGCCGTCGGCCGATGGCCGTCACTCCGGCTGATGTTCGGGCCCCCCGAAGTCTGGGCTGGTGAAGTCCGGGCTGGTGAAGCTGGGACGTGGCCCCGCGGCCGGACCGCCGTCGGGACTGCTGAACCCCGGACGGTCGTAGCCGAGATGCGGGATGCGGGTGGGGGCCGTTTCCGGTGCCTTCCGGCTCATCGCGGCCGACCCAGGGTCGGCGAGCGCATCACGGAGGAACGGCAGGATGCCGCGCTCCAGCAGGGCCTCGTGCCAGGCTTCCCGAGCCCTGGCCACTTCCACCGTCAACTCGCTCCCTGCCACCTCCTCCCTTTCCGAGGAACTGTTGCGCAGAGCGGTGAGCAGCAAGCCGACCGCGGCGATCAGGATCGCCGCCGCGGTGACCGCGCCGAAGACCCACCCGGTGGTCAGGAGGGTCCGTGCGAACGTCTGGTCGGGGTCGACCACCTTGAGGATGTAACCCACGAGTAGGAAGATCGCCGCGGCGGCACCGGCGAGGAGGGGAGCGAGGACCGTGACGACGGCACCGGCTCCGGCGCTCGCGGCGGCCTCTCCCACAGTGGCCGCGAGCCCCAGGCCGTCCATCTCCGGATCCACGGAACCGGCGGTGTTCTCATGGACGGACGGGGTGGACGGCGCCGGCCGGCGCAGTTCCTCGCGGACGTTCACATAGCGGTGGTACTCGGCGGCCGCCCCCGCGGTGATGAATGCGGTGGCGTTCAGCGCCATGGTGCGCAGTTGTTCGGGGTTGAGCCGCTGTCCCACAGCGGCCAGTTCCGGGCGGTGTGGTGCGGAGCGCAGCGCCTCATCGAGGACCCGCTCATAGTCTTGGCGGTCCTCGCTCAGCAGGTGCTGCGGAACGCTGTTCATGTGCATCCCCCGATGCTCCGTAGGGCTTGGGACTCGGCATGCTGACGAGCCGTCGGGCAGAAACGGAGGGGAGCCTGCTACGGATAAGGCGATGGTAGAGCGGCGACGGCACACGGTGACAGGGGGTTTCCAGAAATTGGGCCTGGGTCGCGCGGCCTTCGAGGGGTTCCGGGCGGCGGACGCGTGCCTGGTGAACGCCTAGGCGTTCAGGGGAAGTTGCTGGACGAGCAGCTTTCCGGCCATGGTCACTCCGCCGTCCATCGCGATCGCCAGCCCGTCGGCATAGACGTGCGGGCCCTCGACCACCGGACCGGTGGCGTCCTCGCCCTCTTCCGAGCCGACCTCGCCCAGCAGGTACGGAATCGGGCTGTGGCCGTGGACGATGCGCCTGCCGCCGTATGTCTCCAACAGGGACCGCACGGCGTCGGCGCCGCCTTCGTCGCGGAAGGAGAAGCGCTTGGTGAACTTCCGGAACAGGTCCCACACCTCGTCCGCGTCGTTGCGCGTGAGCGTTTCGTGGACGGTGTCGTTGACCGCTTCGATGGAGTCGCCGTAGTCGAGGTAGGCGGTGGTGTCCGAGTGGACCAGAAGATGTCCGTCGACCTCCTCGACCGCGTCCAGACGCGCCATCCACTGGAGGTGGTGGTCCTGCAGGCGGTCCATGTCCGTCTTCTGGCCCCCGTTGAGCAGCCAGGCCGCCTGGAAGGTGGCGGTCCCGGCGCCGGAGCTGACCGGGGTGTCGCCGAACCGCTTGGCGCCGAGCAGCAGCAGCTCGTGGTTGCCCATGAGCGCCTTGCAGTAGCCGCCGGCCGCGGCCGCCTCCGCGGACAGCCGCATCACGAGGTCGATGACGCCGATGCCGTCGGGCCCGCGGTCGGTGAAGTCGCCCAGGAACCACAGGCGCGCCGTGCCCGCGGACCAGTTGCCCGCGGCGTCGATGAGGCCCTTTTCCTGGAGTGCCGCCACGAGCTGGTCGAGGTAGCCGTGGACGTCCCCGACGACGAAGAGCGGACCGGGACCGTCGGTGGGCTGCGGGGCGGGTGCGGACGCGGGGTCGGCGCTCAGCAGGGTGTCACCGCGGTCGATGACCGGGAGGTCCCGCTCGGTGGGTGTGTAGGCGTCGGAGTGCTCGTGGGGGTGTCCCTCGGGCGCGGCGACGGGCTGGGCGAGCTCGCCGGGGGACGTGCTCTGCGCATACGGACCGGTCTCGTGGACGTACGCGGGTACCCGGAAGTCGCGCATCGTCGCCGTGCGCTCCACCTCGGGTCCCTGACCGGCCCCCTGAGTCATCGACCCCTCCACCATCCCGCCGCATCTGCACCGCTTCGGACTGTCTGGTCGCAGCGGCCCGCGGTGTCGTGCGCCCATCATAGGAATGTGGATCGCGCCATGTGATGACCCAGGGGTGGTGAATCCGGGAAGGCCCCAGTTCACCGCGGCATTCGCCCCAAATGGGCGGGGGTTTCCCCGCGCGGGGTCCCGGCCGTCGGCCGTCCGCGGGCAACCTGCGCGCCGCCCGCGGATCATCACCGGGTCACCCGTGCTCGGGCGACCGGGGCGGGCTGACCGTCGTACGGGGCGGACGCCGCTCCGACGACGTACGGATGATCAGCTCCGTCGGTATCACCTGCTCGACCGGCTGCTCGGACTGGACACCCTCGATGGCATCGATGAGGAGCTGGATCACGGCCGTGCCGATCCGGCGCGGCTTCAGCGAGAGCGTCGTCACGGGCGGCTCGGTGTTGGCGTACACCGCGGACTCGCTGCAGCACACGAGCAGCAGGTCGTCGGGGACGCGCAGCCCGTACCGGCGGGCGGCGGCCAGCAGGTCGGTGCCGTTCGGGTCGAAGAGTCCGTAGACCGCGTCGGGGCGGTCGGGGCGGGCCAGTAACCGGTCGGCGGCCACGGCGCCCGCGCACGGGTCGTGGGCCGGGTAGGCCTCGTAGACCGGGTCCTGCCCGACGCGCTCGCACCAGTTCAGGTACGCGGTCGTGGACAGATGCGTGTAGGTGTCCGTGGTGGTCCCGGTCAGCAGTCCGATCCGGCGGGCGCCGGCCTCGGCCAGATGGTCGAGGATGCCGAGGACCGCGGCCTCGTGGTCGTTGTCGACCCAGGCGGTGACCGGCAGGGAGCCGGCCGGCCGGCCGTCGGAGACGACGGGTAACCCCTGCCGGACCAACTCGCTGACCACCGGGTCCTGGTCGGAGGGGTCGATGACGACCGTACCGTCGAGGGCGACGTTCGACCACACGTCGTGGCGCGATGTCGCGGGCAGGATGACCAGGGCGTAGCCCCGGGCGAGCGCGGCCGAGGTCGCGGCTCTGGCCATCTCCGCGAAGTACGCGAATTCGGTGAAGGTGAAAGGTTCATCCCCGTACGTCGTCACCGTCAGGCCGATCAGGCCGGACTTGCCCGTACGGAGGGTGCGGGCCGCTGCCGAGGGGCGATACCCGAGCCGGTCCGCGACCTCGCGGACATGGCGTCGGGTGGCGTCCGGCAGCCGGCCCTTGCCGTTGAGGGCGTCGGAGACGGTCGTGATGGAGACCCCGGCGGCGGCGGCCACGTCTCTGATGCCCGCCCGGCCCGGCCGGCTTCCTCGGCGGGAGGTTTCCGCCCGGCTCACCTGGTGCTTCCCTGCTGCTGTCATGGCGAGCCGATAGTAGGGCTCATGCGGTGGGGTAGTGCGGACGCATATGCACCCGTTGACAGACACGTTTCTGCATGGTCAATAGAGGTCAGGTGCCTTAGATGTAAAGGGACTTGAACGATCTATCCCCAATACGTGCCTTGTCTGCACGCATGGGCCTGCCGAGGTCGCCATATTTCGAAGAGGTCTCAACTCACCTGCACGAGGGATGCGCGCCACGGAGTGAGCCACCGGCGCGTCATACGCGGGGGCGACGCGCCCCCCGAAGCGTGCGCCATCCTGCGGTGATGCGCCCGGGTTCGTACGCCGATGCGGCCGGGCTCCGACGGTGACGCGGAAGGTGGCGGAGACTGTTGTCCACAGCCCGTTCGCACCGGCGCCGAATCCTCATAAGGTGAGAAGCATTGGACGCCGGTGGCGGTCATGGAGCCGGTGATGTGCGCGAGGAGGACTGCGGTGAGCGAGATGAGCCCGAAGCTGCGTGCCGAGCTGGAGGGTATCCCCACCTACAAGCCCGGCAAGCCCGCCGCGGCCGACGGGCCGGTGGCCTACAAGCTGTCCTCGAACGAGAATCCCTACCCCCCGCTGCCCGGCGTGATGGAGGCCGTGACCGCGGCGGCCCATTCCTTCAACCGTTACCCGGACATGGCGTGCTCGGGCCTGATGGCCGAGCTGTCCGAGCGCTTCGGGGTGCCGCAGACCCACCTCGCGACCGGTACGGGCTCGGTGGGTGTCGCCCAGCAGCTGCTGCAGGCCACGAGCGGCCCGGGCGACGAGGTGATCTACGCCTGGCGGTCCTTCGAGGCGTATCCGATCATCACCCAGATCAGCGGTGCCACCTCGATTCAGGTGCCCCTGACCCCGGGCGATGTGCACGACCTGGACGCGATGGCCGACGCGATCACCGACCGGACCCGGCTGATCTTCGTCTGCAACCCCAACAACCCGACCGGCACGGTGGTGCGACGGGACGAACTCGAGCGCTTCCTCGACCGGGTGCCGGACGATGTGCTGGTGGTGCTCGACGAGGCGTACCGGGAGTTCATCCGCGACATCCAGGTGCCTGACGGCGTCGAGCTGTACCGCAAGCGGCCGAACGTCTGCGTGCTGCGCACCTTCTCCAAGGCGTACGGACTCGCGGGACTGCGCGTCGGCTTCGCCATCGCCCAGGAGCCGGTCGCCGCGGCGCTGCGCAAGACGGCGGTGCCGTTCGGAGTCAGTCAGCTGGCACAGGAGGCGGCGATCGCCTCCCTGCGCATGGAGGACGAACTGCTCGGCCGGGTCGGCTCGCTGGTGTGTGAGCGCAGCCGCGTGGTGGAGGCACTGCGCGCCCAGGGCTGGACGGTGCCCGAGACCCAGGCGAACTTCCTGTGGCTGCGTCTGGGGGAGCGGACGACGGCCTTCGCGGCCGCCTGCGAGCAGGCCGGCGTGGTGGTGCGGCCCTTCGCGGGCGAAGGGGTGCGCGTGACGATCGGCGAGGAAGAGGCGAACGATATCTTCCTGAAGGTCGCGGAAGGCTTCCTCCGGGAGCAGTAGAGCAGTAGCCGCCATCGCGGCCTCGCGCACCCTCGCCGGCCCGCATGGGCGAGGGTGCGCGAGGCGTGCCCGGAACCTTCGGAGCATGGCCGAAGTACGCCAGGGGCCCGACGGTCCCGGCTTGAGGACCCTGCGCCCAGCTTCTTAGGGACCCCCCGCCCATCCGGTCTCGAATCCCTATGCGCCATAATTGCTTGTGAATGTGAACGCGTTCACAAACCTGTCCTGATTGCCCCGTGATGTGTGGGACAACCTGGACAAACTGCCGCTTGACCACGGCAATGTAAGGGAGAAGACGACGTGGACATGGCTTTGGCACCGGAGACTCTGGCGCGATGGCAGTTCGGTATCACCACCGTCTACCACTTCCTGTTCGTTCCGCTGACCATCTCGCTGGCCGCGCTGACGGCCGGACTGCAGACCGCCTGGGTGCGTACGGAGAAGCAGAAGTACCTCAGGGCCACGAAGTTCTGGGGCAAGCTCTTCCTGATCAACATCGCGATGGGTGTCGTCACCGGCATCGTCCAGGAGTTCCAGTTCGGCATGAACTGGTCCGACTACTCGCGCTTCGTCGGCGACATCTTCGGCGCCCCCCTCGCGTTCGAAGCCCTCATCGCCTTCTTCTTCGAGTCCACCTTCATCGGGTTGTGGATCTTCGGCTGGGACAAGCTGCCGAAGCGGCTCCACCTCGCCTGTATATGGATGGTCTCCATCGGCACCGTCCTGTCGGCGTACTTCATCCTCGCGGCCAACTCCTGGATGCAGCACCCCGTCGGCTACCGGATCAACAAGCGGAGGGGGCGTGCCGAACTCACCGACTTCTGGCAGGTCCTGACCCAGAACACCGCGCTCACCCAGGTCTTCCACACCCTGTCCGCGGCCTTCCTCACGGGCGGCGCCTTCATGGTCGGCATCGCCTCCTTCCACCTGCTGCGCAAGAAGCACGTGGCTGTGATGAAGACCTCGCTTCGGCTCGGCCTGGTCACCGTCGTCATCGCCGGCATGCTCACCGCGGTCAGCGGCGACCTGCTCGGCAAGGTCATGTTCAAGCAGCAGCCCATGAAGATGGCCGCCGCCGAGGCCCTGTGGGACGGCGAGAGCCCCGCGCCCTTCTCGATCTTCGCCTACGGAGACGTCAGCAAGGGGCACAACACCGTTGAACTGTCCGTCCCGGGGCTGCTGTCCTTCCTCGCCGACGACAACTTCAGCTCCTATGTCCCCGGCATCAACGACACCAACAGGGCCGAGCAGCAGAAGTACGGCCCCGGCGACTACCGGCCCGTCATCCCCGTCACCTTCTGGGGGTTCCGCTGGATGATCGGCTTCGGTATGACGTCCTTCGCCATCGGGCTGGCCGGCCTCTGGCTCACCCGCAAGAAGTTCATGCTGCCCACGCATCTGCGGGTCGGTGAGGACGAGGTGCCGCATCTGGTCCTCCTCCGCAAGAAGGCACTCGGCCCGAAGCTCACCCCGTGGTGCTGGCGTATCGCCGTCTGGACCCTGGCCTTCCCGCTGATCGCGAACTCCTGGGGCTGGATATTCACCGAGATGGGACGTCAGCCGTGGGTCGTCTTCGGCGTGTTGCGCACGCGTGACGCGGTCTCCCCCGGTGTCTCCCAGGGCGAGGTCATCACCTCGATGACCGTGTTCACCCTGCTCTACGCGGTACTGGCGGTCATCGAGGTCAAGCTGCTGGTGAAGTACGTCAAGGCCGGACCGCCGGAGCTCACCGAGTCCGATCTCAACCCGCCCACCAGGATCGGCGGCGACTCCCAGGACGCCGACAAGCCGATGGCCTTCTCGTACTAGGCCGAGGGAGCGCTCACATCATGCAACTTCACGACGTCTGGTTCGTTCTGATCGCGGTCCTGTGGACCGGCTACTTCTTCCTGGAGGGCTTCGACTTCGGGGTCGGCATCCTTACCAAGCTGCTGGCCCGCAACCGGCCCGAGCGGCGGGTGCTGATCAACACCATCGGGCCGGTCTGGGACGGCAACGAGGTCTGGCTGCTCACTGCGGGCGGCGCCACCTTCGCCGCCTTCCCCGAGTGGTACGCCACCCTCTTCTCCGGGTTCTATCTGCCACTGCTGGTCATCCTGGTCTGTCTGATCGTGCGCGGTGTCGCCTTCGAGTACCGGGTGAAGCGGCCCGAGGAGAACTGGCAGCGCAACTGGGAGACCGCGATCTTCTGGACCTCGCTGATCCCCGCGTTCTTGTGGGGCGTGGCCTTCGGCAACATCGTGCGGGGCGTGAAGATCGACCAGCATCTCGAGTACGTGGGGAACATCTGGGATCTGCTCAACCCGTTCGCACTCCTCGGCGGTCTGGTGACGCTGACCCTGTTCACCTTCCATGGCGCGGTGTTCACCGCACTCAAGACCCTCGGTGACATCCGGGAGCGGGCCCGCAAGCTGGCCCTGCGGGTCGGTCTGGTGACCGCCGTGCTGGCGCTGCTCTTCCTCACCTGGGCCCAGATCGATCAGGGTGACGGCAAGAGCCTGGTCGCGATGATCGTGGCGGTGGTCGCGCTCGTGGCGGCGCTTGCGGCGAACCAGGCCGGCCGCGAGGGATGGTCGTTCGCGTTCTCCGGCGTCACCATCGTGGCCGCGGTGACGATGCTCTTCCTGACGCTCTTTCCGAACGTCATGCCGTCCACGCTCAATGCGGGCTGGAGCCTGACGGTGACCAATGCCTCATCGAGCCCCTACACCCTGAAGATCATGACCTGGTGCGCCGGGATCGCCACCCCGCTGGTCCTGCTCTACCAGGGATGGACGTACTGGGTCTTCCGCAAGCGCATCGGCACGCACCACATCGCCGCCGCCGCCGCCGGAGCCGTGCACTGAGTTCTGGTGGGGAGGGGCGTTTCACATGGAACGCCCCTCCCCCGACCGGAAAGGCATGTTTCACGTGAAACCGATCGATCCGCGACTGCTCCGCTACGCCCGCACCACACGCTTCTTCCTCATGGCCGTCATCGGGCTGGGTGCCGTCGGAGCGGCTCTGGTCATCGCTCAGGCCATGCTGATCGCCGAGGTGGTGGTCGGTGCTTTCCAGCATCACCACTCGGTCACCGAACTGCGCACGCCCCTGACGCTCCTGGTGGCTGTGGCGGTCGGCCGGGCGCTGGTCTCATGGCTCGTCGAACTCGCCGCCCACCGGGCCAGCGCAGCGGTGAAGTCCGAGCTGCGGGGGCGGTTGCTTGCTAGGGCCGGAGCCCTTGGCCCCGGGTGGCTGGGTGAGCAGCGGACCGGATCGCTGGTCGCCTTGGCCACACGAGGGGTCGACGCCCTCGATGACTACTTCTCACGCTATCTGCCGCAGTTGGGGCTCGCGGTCGTCGTGCCTGTCGCGGTACTCGCGCGGATCGTCACTGAGGACTGGGTGTCGGCCGCGATCATCGTCGGCACGCTGCCGCTCATCCCGCTCTTCATGATGCTGATCGGCTGGGCCACCCAGTCCCAGATGGACCGTCAGTGGCGGTTGCTGTCACGGCTTTCCGGGCACTTCCTCGATGTCGTCGCCGGACTGCCGACCCTCAAGGTGTTCGGCCGGGCCAAGGCGCAGGCCGAATCCATCAAACGGATCACCGGCGAGTACCGGCAGGCGACCATGCGGACGTTGCGGATCGCGTTCCTGTCGTCCTTCGCGCTGGAACTGCTCGCCACGATCTCCGTGGCGCTCGTCGCGGTGACGATCGGCATGCGGCTCGTCCACGGGGACATGGACCTGTACATCGGTCTGGTCATTCTTGTGCTCGCCCCGGAGGCCTATCTTCCGCTGCGGCAGGTGGGTGCGCAGTACCACGCGGCGGCCGAGGGGCTCTCCGCCGCCGAGGAGATCTTCGCGGTACTGGAGACGCCCGCACCGCCGTCCGGGACGCAGCGAGTGCCGGACGGGGAGGTCGTCTTCGACGATGTGACCGTGCGGTTCCCCGGGAGGTCGTCGGACGCGGTGTCCGGGGTGTCGTTGACGGTGGCACCGGGAGAGACGGTCGCCCTCGTCGGACCGAGCGGTGCCGGAAAGTCGACGCTGCTCAACGTTCTGCTCGGGTTCGTGGCGCCCACGAAGGGGCGTGTACGGGTCGCGGGAGTCGATCTTGCCTCGGCCGACCTGGAGCAGTGGCGCTCCCGGATCGCCTGGGTGCCGCAGCGGCCGCATCTGTACGCGGGCACCATCGCCGAGAACGTACGGCTGGCCCGGCCGGATGCGGGCGACGCGGCGGTCCGGGAGGCGCTGGCCCACGCCGGGGCGCTGGAGTTCGTGGACGCGCTGCCGGCCGGTGCGGCCACGGTGCTCGGCGAGGACGGGTGGGGGCTGTCCGCCGGCCAGCGGCAACGGCTCGCCCTGGCCCGGGCATTCCTTGCCGACCGGCCGGTGCTGCTGCTGGACGAACCGACGGCGTCCCTGGACGGGGCGACCGAGGCGGACATCGTGGAGGCGGTTCGCCGCCTGGCCGTCGGACGGACGGTACTGCTGGTCGTGCACCGCCCGGCGCTGCTCGAGGTGGCGGACCGGGTCGTACGGCTCGACGCGGCGGAGCCCGTCACCACGAGCGCTCACGCACGGATCGCGGCCGCCCCTCGGCCCCGCCAGGCGGAGGACCCGGCCTCGGCCCTCGATGAGCGGCCGTCCGCCGTCGCTCCGGCGCGGCATGGCCGTGTGCTCACCCGGGTCCGTGCCATGGCCGGTCCTCGGCGCGGACGGCTCGCCCTCGCGCTGCTGCTCGGCAGTCTGGCGCTGGGCAGCGCCGTGGGGCTGATGGCCACCTCCGGATGGCTCATCTCGCGGGCGTCCCAACAGCCTCCCGTGCTGTATCTGATGGTGGCGGTGACGGCCACGCGGACGTTCGGGATCGGCCGGGCGGTCTTCCGCTACGCGGAGCGGCTCGTGTCGCACGACGCGGTGCTGCGGATGCTGGCCGACACGCGGGTCGCGGTGTACCGGCGGCTCGAGCGGCTAGCACCGGCCGGGCTGCGGACGACCCGGCGCGGAGACCTGCTCTCGCGGCTCGTCGCCGACGTGGACGCCCTGCAGGACTACTGGCTGCGCTGGCTGCTGCCCGCGGGCGCCGCGTTCGTGGTGTCCGCCTGCTCCGTCGGCTTCACCGGCTGGCTGCTCCCCGAGGCCGGCGCCGTCCTGGCCGTCGGCCTCCTGGCTGCCGGAGCCGGCGTACCTCTGCTGACAGGTGCCGTGGCCCGTCGCGCCGAGCGGAGACTGGCGCCCGCCCGGGGCGAGTTGGCGACCAGGGTGACCGACCTGCTCACCGGGACGGCCGAGCTGACCGTCGCGGGTGCGCTGCCCGGGCGGACCGCCGAAGCGCGACGGGCCGACGGCGTGCTCACCCGCATCGCCTCCCGTGCCGCCACCGCCACCGCGCTCGGCGACGGGCTCACCGCGCTCGTCACCGGGCTGACCGTCGCGGCCGCCGCACTCGTGGGCGCGCAGGCCGTGGCCGACGCACGGCTCGGCGGCGTGGCCATGGCCGTCGTGGTCCTGACCCCGCTGGCCGCCTTCGAGGCGGTCCTCGGGCTGCCGCTCGCGGTGCAGCACCGGCAGGGGGTGCGCAGAAGCGCTGAGCGCGTCTTCGAGGTCCTGGACGCCTCCGAACCCGTACGGGAACCGGACCGGCCACTGCAGGCACCGTCCTCGCCGTTCCCGCTCGTCCTCGACGGACTGACGGCCCGTCACGACGGGCAGCGGCGGGACGCGCTCAGCGGGTTCGACCTCACCCTCGAACAGGGCCGCAGGGTCGCCGTGGTCGGCCCGTCGGGCGCGGGCAAGACGACGCTGGCGCAGATACTGCTCCGGTTCCTGGACGCGGACGCCGGCTCCTACAAACTGGGCGGCACCGAGGCGTCCGCGCTCGACGGCGACGATGTGCGGCGCCTGGTGGGGCTGTGTGCCCAGGACGCCCACCTCTTCGACAGCTCGGTGCGGGAGAACCTTCTGCTGGCGCGGAGGAATGCGAGTGAGCAGGAGCTGCGCGAAGCCCTTGAGCGTGCGCGGCTCCTGGAGTGGGCCGAGGGACTGCCCGACGGCCTCGACACCCTGATCGGCGAGCACGGCGCGCGGCTGTCGGGCGGCCAGCGGCAACGGCTCGCGCTGGCGCGGGCCCTGCTCGCCGACTTCCCCGTCCTCGTCCTGGACGAGCCGGCGGAACACCTCGATCTGCCGACGGCGGACGCACTCACCGCGGATCTGCTGGCCGCCACCCAGGGCCGTACCACGCTGCTGATCACCCATCGGCTCGCCGGTCTCGAGGCCGTCGACGAGGTGATCGTGCTCGCGGAGGGGCGGGTGGTCCAGCGGGGCCCGTATGCGCGGCTCGCGGCGACGGAGGGGCCGCTGCGCGAGATGGTGGAGCGGGAAGCGCGGGGGGATCTGCTGGCGGACCGGACGGGTCACGCGGGCCCGTCGGCACCGGCCTTCGCCGGCGCCTAGGAGGCACCACCCGCGGGCATGGCGGACGGAGCAGTCGCGGCCCCTCGGCCGGGGGACGCCGCTGAGCCATCCGTGGTCGTCCCTTCCTCCAGCCGTAGGAGGTCGACAGGACGGCGGCCGCGACACGGGCGACGATCATTGACATGCATTCATCTCATTGTTCTCGCCTGCTCGTTCCCCTTCTGCTGTGTACCGTCGCGGCCTTACCGGCGGGGTCGGCCGCGGCCGAGAGCGGGACGGGGGGTGGTGGAGCGGATACCAGTGCCAGTGCCAGTGCCAGTGCCAGTGCTCGGGTGGCACGGCTGTACGACGACACGGCCGTGGTGGCCCGGCAGTACGAGACCGGACGCCGTGAGGCCGAGAAACAGCACTCCATAGCGAGGCGGGACGACAAACTCATCGTCCGGGAGCGCACCTTGATCGCGGCCCTGCACAAGGACCTCGGCCGGATCGCGCGAGACCAGTACCGCAAGAGCGGAGGACTGTCCTATGTCCCGCAGACCCCGCTCCCGGACAGCACTCAGGAACTGACGCAGGGGCACGAAGTGCCCGGACGGGTGGACCTGGTGGTCGCGGACGCGGTCGCCAGGAGCCGTCTGGCGGAGACCCGCCTCACCGAGGACCGGGCACGGGCGTCGGCGCAGTGGCGGGCGCTGCAGAAACGGAACGGCGAACTCGCCGCGCGGAAGCGAACTCTGGAGGCGCAATTGGAACAGGCACGCTGGGTACTGCAGAGTCAGGCCAACGCGGCCGCGGCCGCGAGGACGTGCCGGGGTGCCGTCCACCTGGACCAGCCCCGGGGCAGGCTCGGACGCCCATGGGTGACGCCGGTGGAGACGTACCGGCTCTCCGCGGGCTTCGGCAACGGCGGTCAGCACTGGGCGCACCGGCACACCGGACAGGACTTCGCGGTGCCCATCGGGACGCCGGTGCGGGCGGTCGGGGCCGGGAAGGTGCTGCGGGTGACGTGCGGGGGCGCGTTCGGCATGGAAGTCGTGATCGCGCATCCGGGCGGCTACTGCACGCAGTACGCCCATCTCGCGGCCGTCGCTGTCGAACCGGGCGACCGGGTGGCCGCCGGACAGCGGATCGCCCAGTCGGGTACGACGGGCAACTCGACCGGACCGCATCTGCACTTCGAGGTGCGGGCCACCCCGGAGCTGGCCTCGGTCGTCGATCCGGTGCCGTGGCTGGCGGCCCGGGGCGTGAAGCTGTCAGGCGCGTCTCGCCTGGGATCACCCGCGACGTGAGGCGCCGAGGTGTGTGCTCGGCGAACTCCGCCAGGCACCTTTCGCCGAGCCGCCCGTCAGGGATTCGGGGCGTCTTTGGCCGTCTCCCGCAACCGGTCCGCGAGGATCCGTTCGATGATCACGGCCACCCCGTCCTCGTTGTTCGCGACCGTACGCCCGGAGGCGGCGGCTATCACGTCCGGGTGCGCGTTGCCCATGGCGTACGACTGGCCGGCCCAGGTGAGCATCTCCACGTCGTTCGGCATGTCGCCGAAGGCGATGACCTCTTCGTGGGATATGCCGCGCTCGGCGCAGCACAGCGCGAGGGTGCTGGCCTTGGACACTCCTGGACCGCTGATCTCCAGCAGCGAGCTGGGGCTGGACCGGGTGATGGTGGCACGGTCTCCGACGGCGATCCGCGCCAGGGTGAGGAATGCGTCGGGGTCCAGTTCCGGGTGGTAGGCGAGGACCTTGAGCACCGGCTGATGCGCGCCGGGGGCGTCCGGGGCGAGCAGTTCCTCGGCGGACGCGAGCAGATCCGGAACCTCCAGGTGGAGCTTCGGGTACCCCGGCTCCTGGTAGAACCCGTACGTCTGCTCGATGGCGTAGACGGTCCCGGGTGCGGCGTCCCGCAGCAGTTGCACGGCGTCGACCGCGTTCTCCCGGGGCAGCTCCCGGACCTTGACGAAGCGGTGGGCGCCGGAGCCTTTGTGCAGGTCGACCACGGCGGCGCCGTTGCCGCAGATGGCCAGTCCGTGGCCGTGAACGTGGTCGCTGACGACGTCCATCCAGCGGGCCGGACGGCCCGTGACAAAGAACACCTCGATGCCGGCCGCTTCGGCGGCGGCCAGCGCGGCGACCGTGCGCTCGGAGACCGACTTGTCGTCGCGCAGCAGAGTGCCGTCGAGATCGGTCGCGATGAGCCGGGGCGGAACTGCGGAGGCCGGGGTCTCGGGCTGTCTGGTCGCTGAGGTCACGGGCCCCATTCTCGCGCATATGCCCACAGGGTCCTGAGAGGGGCTACACAGACGGGTGTGACGCTGCTCACCAGCGGCGTCACACCTGGGCAGGTCAACGCAGCTGCGCCGGGGCCTCCATGGCGATCCGCTCGAAGACCTTCACATCGGAGGCGAAGTCGGAGTCGGGGATCGGCCAGTGGATCACAATGTCGGTGAAGCCCAGTTCACGATGCCGGCCGGCGAAGTCGACGAACGCGTCGAGGGACTCCAGCGGGCGGCCGCGGTCCGGGGTGAAGCCGGTGAGCAGGACCTTGTCGAGCTCCTTCACATCACGGCCGACCGCGGCGCACGCCTCGGCCAGCTTCTCGGCCTGCGCCCGCAGTGCCTGCACCGACTGCTCGGGGGTGCCCGTCTCGAACAGCTTCGGGTCACCGGTGGTCACCCAGGCCTGACCGTGGCGCGCGGCGAGCTTCAGCCCGCGGGGCCCCGTCGCGGCCACCGCGAACGGCAGCCGGGGGCGCTGGACACAGCCGGGGATGTTGCGCGCCTCGAGCGCGGAGTAGCGGGTGCCCTCGTACGAGACGGAGTCCTCGGTGAGCAGCCGGTCGAGCAGCGGGACGAACTCGCCGAACCGGTCGGCGCGCTCGCGCGGAGTCCAGGGCTCCTGGCCGAGGGCGGTGGCGTCGAAGCCGGTGCCGCCCGCGCCGATGCCCAGCGTGATCCGTCCGCCGGAGACGTCGTCGAGGGAAATCAGCTCCTTGGCGAGGGTGACCGGGTGCCGGAAGTTCGGCGAGGTCACCAGGGTGCCAAGGCGGAGACGCTCGGTGACGGCGGCCGCGGCCGTCAGCGTCGGCACGGCGCCGAACCACGGGCCGTCTCGGAAGGACCGCCACGACAAGTGGTCATAGGTGTACGCGGTGTGGAAACCGAGTTCTTCGGCACGCTGCCACGCGGAACGCCCGCCCTCGTGCCAGCGGAGGTACGGCAGGATCACGGTGCTCAGACGCAGACTCATGCATCGAGCGTAAGGGGAGGTCCGGGTGGTCGTGTCCCGGGCGTGATCGGCAGGGCCCCGGAAATCACAGGTGAGAGGTCAGTGGGGTCCGGCGAAGCGCAGGTACTGCGGCGGTACGGCCTTGGTCAGCCAGACTCCGTTGGCGCTGACGTGGAAGACATGGCCGTCGCGGTGCATGGCGCCGGCGTCCACGGTGAGGACGACGGGGCGGCCGCGGCGGGCGCCGACCCGGGTGGCGGTCTCGCGGTCCGGCGAGAGGTGCACGTCGTGGCGGTTCATCGGCCGGAGACCCTCTGCGCGGATGGCGTCCAGATAGCGCGCCACGGTCCCGTGGTAGAGGAACGGGGGCGGGGTCGCCGGAGGAAGCCCCAGGTCCACCTCGACGCTGTGTCCCTGGCTGGCGCGGATCCGGGTGCCTTCGACGGCGAAGCGCTGCTTGTCGTTGTCGGCGATCACGTGCTCCAGCTCGTCCCGTGTGATCCGGAAGCCGTGCGCGGCCGTCGCGGCGAGCAGGGTGTCGATCTCCACCCAGCCGCCCTCGTCGAGCGTGAGCCCGATCCGCTCCGGCTGGTGTCGCAGGTGTTTCGAGAGGTACTTCGACACCTTCACGGTGCGTCTCTCGTCGTTCCCTTCTTTCATCTCTCCAGCGTGCGGCAGAGACGTGGATCACGCACTTGATTTTGACGCCGATGTTTGATCCACAAGCAAGTGGGGTTATCCACAGGCTACTTGGCGGTTCTGTGGACAACTGACGCCGGATTGAGCATGGTTCGCCAACCCTGCCCTCGTTCAGGCTGTCTGTGACCTCCTGGGGTAAGCGGGTTGAGTGAGGCCATAGTTCAGCGGATGTCCTGGCTGGTGATGTGAGGTCACACTGATCAACGGGGGGCAGCCTGCGGGTGCTTGTGTGCGCGTGTTCGGGAGGCGACGGTAAGGCGCTTGCAGAACTGACAAATCATCAACTACTGCCCCGCACAAGGATGGACTGATGTCACTGTCCACGCACCAACCGTCGATTCAGTTGATCTACTCGAAGTGGGCAGCGCAAGACGTAGAGGACGGGCAACTCACTGCAGACGGGTAGTCAAATATGACGCCAATAAGCCATTTGGCGCCCGGGCCGATCAAATAGCCCAATGATCAACGCCGAAGAGCGAAACAGCCCACCCATGGCCAACCGAGCGCTCACAAAGGCAGGTTCATCCTTCCGAACGCGCGCAGTGCCCTCGGTGTGAAGCGGGACATCAGATGCGCACCTCGTGCCTCAGGAGTCACAGGAACCACGGCCAGGTCGCGTACGACCGCTCGCAGGACCGCGTCGGCGACCTTCTCCGGCGGGTAGCCCCGCAACCCGTACCAGCGCGCCGCCCTCTCCTGCCGCCGCTTCTCCTCCGACGCGTCAATGCCGGTGAACCGCGCGGTCGATGTGATGTTGGTGTTGACAAGCCCGGGGCAGATGGCCGACACCCCGATGCCCTGTCCCGCGAGCTCCGCACGCAGGCACTCACTGAGCATCAGGACCGCCGCCTTGGACGTGCTGTACGCGGGAAGCGTCTTGGATGGCAAATAGGCGGCCGCAGAAGCGATGTTGACGATGTGACCGCCCTGGCCGCGGTCGGCCATCTGCTTCCCGAAGAGCCGGCAGCCGTGGATGACGCCCCACAGGTTGACATCGAGGACCTTGCGCCAGTCGTCCGCGGTCGTGTCGAAGAAGGAGCCGGCCAGACCGATCCCCGCGTTGTTCACCAGCACGTCCACCACGCCGTACTCGGTGGCGACCTTCTCGGCCAGCTTCTCCATGGCCTGCTCGTCGGAGACGTCGGCCGTTTCGGCCCATGCCGCGGCCGCCCCGCCCTGCCGGGCCTGCCCGGCCGTGCGGGCCGCGCCCTCCCCGTCCCGGTCGACGGCCACCACCCGGGCGCCGGCCCCGGCGAACGCGAGCGCGGTGGCCCGTCCGATGCCGCCGGCCGCGCCGGTCACCAGCACCAGCTGCCCGCCGAAGCGGTCCGCGGACCGTCCGCGGGCCGCCGGCGCGGGCCGTCCGTTCTCGACGGCGGTCACGAACTCCGTGATCCAGCCGGCGACTTGATCGGGCCGTGTGCGCGGGATCCAGTGCTTCGCGGGCAATGTGCGGCGGGTGAGCTGCGGGGCCCACCGCTCGAGCTCGTCGTAGAGCCGCTCCGACAGGAACGCGTCGCCGAGGGGGGTGATGAGCTGAACGGGCGCGTGCGCATAGGCGTCGGTGCGGGGGTGGCTCAGCCGGGACCGTACGTTGTCGCGGTAGAGCCAGGCGCCGTGGGCGGCGTCCGAGGGCAGCGACGGGGTGGGGTAGTCGCCGCCCGGCAGCTGCTCGGCCCGCTGCAGGATCCTCGGCCAGCGTCTGCCCAGGGGGCCGCGCCAGGCCAGTTCCGGCAGCACGGGCGTGTGCAGCAGGTACACGTACCAGGACCTGGCACCCTGACCCAGCAGCTGGCCCACCCGGCGCGGGGTGGGACGGCTCATCCGCTGCCTGATCCAGTGCCCGAAGTGATCCAGGGACGGTCCGGACATCGACGTGAAGGAGGCGATCCGGCCCTCGGTGCGCCTGACCGTGACGAACTCCCAGGACTGCACCGAACCCCAGTCGTGCCCGACGAGGTGCACCGGCCTGCCGGGGCTCACGGCGTCCGCGACCGCCAGGAAGTCGTCCGTCAGCTTCTCCAGCGTGAAACCGCCGCGCAGCGGCCTGGGCGCCGTCGACCTGCCGTGGCCCCGGACGTCGTACAGCACGACGTGGAAACGGCCGGCGAGGCGGGCGGCCACCTCCGACCACACCTCCTTGCTGTCCGGATACCCGTGCACGAGCGTGACCGTGGGCCGGCCCGGGTCCCCCAACTCCGCGACGCACAGCTCGATTCCGCCTGTGCGCACCCGGCGTTCGCGCGCCCCTGTGAGCGTCACCTGCCCACCACCCACCTCTGGCCGGCCATGAGGCACTCCTCCTCCGCGTACTCGGTCGTGAGTCGCCGCACCGTTCGGAACTCCCGCAAATCGGCTCGGCGTTCGGCGGACACCTTCGTCGTCACGGCATCGCCCTCGCCATGCCCTCGCCTCTCGGCGGGGGTGGCGACTGCGCTACGTGCCCGTAACGTGACACCGGCGAATCTCGCAGTTGTTAGAGAAGTCGTCAATAGCGCCGCCTCGGCCTGTGGAAACCCCGGTGGGTGTTCGACCTCAGGGTGACCCCTAAGGACCTGTACGACTGGAGTCGGACACGAATACTGCTCTGGGGTCTGACGACGGGCGTGGTGTGTGTCACTACCGTCGGGTACGTGACTGTGATCGCGACCGAAAGCCTGAGCAAGCGGTTCCCGAGGGTGACCGCGCTTGACCGGCTCTCCGTGGACGTCGGACCCGGTGTGACGGGGCTCGTCGGTGCCAATGGAGCCGGCAAGTCCACATTGATCAAGATCCTGCTGGGTCTGTCCCCCGCCACCGAGGGCCGCGCCGAAGTGCTCGGACTCGATGTCGCCACCAAGGGCGGCGCCATCCGTGAGCGCGTCGGGTACATGCCGGAGCACGACTGCCTGCCGCCCGACGTGTCGGCCACCGAGTTCGTCGTCCACATGGCGCGGATGTCCGGGCTGCCCCCGGCGGCCGCCCGTGAGCGCACCGCGGACACCCTGCGCCACGTCGGCCTGTACGAGGAGCGCTATCGCCCCATCGGCGGCTACTCGACCGGCATGAAGCAGCGCGTCAAGCTCGCTCAGGCCCTTGTCCACGACCCGCAGCTGGTCTTCCTGGACGAGCCGACCAACGGTCTCGACCCGGTCGGCCGGGACGAGATGCTCGGCTTGATCCGCCGGGTCCACACGGACTTCGGCATCTCGGTCCTGGTCACCTCCCACCTGCTCGGCGAGCTGGAACGCACCTGCGACCACGTCGTCGTCATCGACGGCGGCAAGCTCCTGCGGTCCAGCTCCACCCGGGACTTCACCCAGACCACGACGACACTCGCGGTCGAGGTCACCGACACCGACGAACACCCGGACGGCACCGCCGCGGTCCGCGACGCTCTCCTGGCGCGCGGGGTGACCACCCACGAGGGCAGCGGTCTGCCGGGCGCCGGGCACATCCTGCTGCTGACCGCGGAGGGCGAGCAGACGTACGACACGGTCAGGGACGTCGTCGCGGAGCTGGGTCTCGGCCTGGTCCGCATGGAGCAGCGCAGGCACCAGATCGCCGAGGTCTTCAAGGACAGCGACGAGCAGCGGAAGGAGGCGGTCGGCCATGGCGGTTGAGCAGCCCACGGTCCGTGAGGCCGAGCAGACCCGGATCCACAACATCGGCTACCGCACGTACGACGGTCCGCGCCTGGGCCGTGCCTACGCGCGCCGTTCGCTGTACTCGCAGTCCCTGCGCGGCGCCTACGGCCTCGGCCGCTCGGTGAAGTCCAAAGTGCTGCCGATGCTGCTGTTCGTGGTGATGTGCGCACCGGCTCTGATCATGGTGGCGGTCGCGGTGGCCACCAAGGCGAAGGACCTGCCCGTCGAGTACACGCGCTACGCGATCATCATGCAGGCCCTCATCGGCCTGTACGTCGCCTCGCAGGCGCCCCAGTCGGTTTCCCGGGATCTGCGCTTCAAGACCGTACCCCTGTATTTCTCGCGGCCCATCGAGACCGCCGACTACGTGCGCGCCAAGTACGCGGCCCTGGCCTCGGCGATGTTCATCCTGGCGGCCGCGCCGCTGCTCGTCCTGTACGTGGGCGCACTGCTCGCCAAGCTGGACTTCGCCCATCAGACGAAGGGATTCGCGGAAGGACTGGTCTCCGTGGCCCTGCTCTCCCTGCTGTTCTCCGGCATCGGCCTGGTCATCGCCGCGGCCACCCCCCGGCGCGGGTTCGGCATCGCGGCCGTCATCGCCGTGCTCACCATCTCGTACGGGGCCGTCTCCACCATCCAGGCCATCGCGCACGTGCAGTCGGCCGGCTCCGACGCCATCGTCTGGATGGGACTGTTCTCGCCTGTCACGCTCATCGACGGCGTGCAGACGGCCTTCCTGGGGGCGGTCTCCTCCTACCCCGGAGGGGAAGGACCCTCGGCCGCGCAGGGCGTCGTCTTCCTCCTCGTCGTCCTCGGGCTCATCGCGGGCAGCTACGGCCTGCTGACGCGCCGCTACCGAAAGGCCGGACTGTGACCACGCTCTCCATCGACCACGTCTCGCGCTGGTTCGGCAACGTGGTCGCCGTCAACGACGTCACCATGAACGTCGGCCCCGGGGTCACCGGCCTCCTCGGCCCGAACGGCGCCGGAAAGTCGACCCTGATCAACATGATGGGCGGCTTCCTCGCCCCCTCCACCGGCACCGTCACCCTCGACGGACAGCCCGTGTGGGGCAATGAGCAGATCTACCGGCACATCGGCATCGTCCCCGAGCGTGAGGCGATGTACGACTTCCTCACCGGCCAGGAATTCGTCGTCGCCAACGCCGAGTTGCACGGCCTCGGCGCGAAGGCCGCCGCGCGGGCCCTCGCCACGGTGGAGATGGAGTACGCGCAGGACCGGAAGATCTCGACGTACTCCAAGGGCATGCGCCAGCGCGTGAAGATGGCGTCCGCCCTCGTGCACGATCCGTCCCTGCTGCTGCTCGACGAGCCGTTCAACGGCATGGACCCGCGCCAGCGGATGCAGCTCATGGAGTTGCTGAAGCGCATGGGTGCCGAGGGCCGCACGGTGCTGTTCTCGTCCCACATCCTCGAAGAGGTCGAGCAACTCGCCTCGCACATCGAGGTGATCGTCGCCGGACGGCACGCGGCGAGCGGCGACTTCCGCAAGATCCGCCGCCTGATGACCGACCGCCCGCACCGCTATCTGGTGCGTTCCAGTGACGATCGCGCGCTGGCGGCCGCGCTGATCGCCGACCCGTCGACGTCGGGTATCGAGGTCGACCTCACCGAGGGTGCGCTGCGCATCCAGGCGGTCGACTTCGGCCGGTTCACGGTCCTGCTGCCGAGGGTCGCTCGTGATCACGGCATCCGGCTGCTCACCGTGTCACCGTCGGACGAGTCCCTCGAGTCCGTCTTCTCGTACCTGGTCGCGGCGTAGGAGGCCGAAGATGTACGACCCCACAGTCGCCCGGCTCACCTACCGGGGCCTGCTCGGCCGCCGCCGGGCCCTCATCCTCGGCGCACTGCCCCTGCTGCTCGTCGTGATCTCCGCGGTCGTCCGGTCGCTGACCGGCGCCGACGACCAGGTGGCGCATGACGTCCTCGGCGGATTCGCGCTCGCCACGATGGTGCCGATCATCGGCGTCATCGCCGGCACCGGCGCGATCGGGCCGGAGATCGACGACGGCTCGGTGGTGTACCTGCTGGCCAAGCCGGTGAAGCGGCCCACGATCATCTTCACCAAGCTGATCGTGGCGATCGCCGTCACCATGGCGTTCTCGGCGCTGCCGACGTTCGTCGCAGGGATGATCCTGAACGGCAACGGACAGCAGATCGCGGTCGCGTACACCGTCGCCGCGCTGGTCGCCTCCATCGCGTACGCCGCGTTGTTCCTGCTGCTCGGCACGGTGAGCCGGCACGCGGTGGTCTTCGGGCTGGTCTACGCGCTGGTCTGGGAGGCGCTCTTCGGCTCGCTGGTCTCCGGGGCGCGCACGCTCAGTGTTCAGCAGTGGGCGCTCGCCGTGGCCCACAAGGTCTCCGACAGTTCCCTCGTCACCTCGGACGTGGGGCTGCCCACCGCGACGGCGCTGCTGATCGCGGTGACCGTTGCCGCCACCTGGTACGCGGGCCAGAAGCTGCGGAAGCTGACGCTGACGGGCGAAGAGTAACCCCGGGCCGGGCTCCGGCCGGGCTCCGGTGGAGGTGCGTCCCGAAAGCGGCCACCTGCCTCCACCGGAGCCGTCTCGTCGTTCCGGTGGCCGTGCTTGCTGTCGTTGTTGCTCGCAGTCGTTCTTGCCTTGTTCGAAGGTTTTTTTGACGGCGGTTTCACACCTGCCCGGGCACACTTGGGCAAGGGGATGCACAGCGGAAAGGAACGGGGATGGCAGCGCAGGCACCAGACGGAAACGGGGCGGGCGAGGCCGGAGACATATTCGATGGCGTCGTGTTCGACGAGGACTTCATACGGTCCGCGCCGACCACCGAGCCTTCGGGACGCGCCCGGATGCTCGCCGCGCGATGGCGCGACCAGGCGCCCGATCCCCAGCCGTGGCGCTCCGACCAGCCGCCCGCCGGCTGGTTCTTCAGCAAGGCGCGCCGCCGTAAGTGGCGGCGCCGGTAGCGGCCCTGCACGCCCTGCGGCCGGCGGATTTATTCAGTGGCGTCCGATCCGGCGGACGGGCACAGTGATGACGTCCACGACGCCGGACGGTCCGGCGCCACGTTCTGGGAGAGGAGCCGGGTGATGTCCATGCACGACAGTTCGCCGGGCTCCCAGCAGGGCGGCCCGCGGCGGGCTCCGGAGTAGTCACCCCTCCGTCGAGCCCCGCCCCCACGGGGAGCTGCCCGGGGCGGCCGCTTCGAGCGCGCGACACGTTCGCGCGGGCCGCCCACCCGGAGGATTGGCCGAGTGGCAAGGCACCGGCTTGCTAAGCCGTGGTCGGGGTCAGTCCCCGCGCGCGTTCGATCCGCGCATCCTCCGCGAGATGTCATGAGTGCGACCAGACAAGTTCCAAGGTCCTGGCCGGGTTCCGAGCGCCTTTTCCGGCCGGGTTCCGAGCAGCTTCCCTGACCGGTTGCCGAGCACGTTCCCCAGACGGTTCTCTCTGGCCGAAGTTCCCGGACCGGGTTTTGGATGGGGCTTCGGATCGGGTTTCCGGTCGGCGTACGCCGTGCACGCCTTCCCGTGCCCCCGCTATCCGAGCAATCGTTCCAGCACCACGGCTATGCCGTCCTCTTCATTGGACAGCGTCACCTCGTCCGCGACCGCCTTGAGCTCCTCGTGCGCGTTGGCCATGGCCACGCCGTGCGCCGCCCAGGCGAACATCGGGACATCGTTCGGCATGTCGCCGAAGGCGATCGTGTCCGCGGCCGTTACCCCGAGGCGGCGCGCCGCCAGCGACAGTCCCGTCGCCTTGGTCAGGCCCAGGGGGAGGATCTCCACGATCCCCTCGCCCGCCATGGTCACCCCGACCAGGCCGCCCGCGGCTTGCCGCGCCGCCTCGGCCAACTCGTCGTCGCCCAGCCTCGGGTGCTGGAGGTACACCTTGTTCAGCGGCGCCGACCACAGGTCTTCCGGGTCCCTGATCGGCTGGTACGGAAGCGGCCCCTCATGGACCCGGTACCCGGGGCTCACCAGGACCTCCCCGTCCAGGCCGTCCCGGCTGGCGGCCAGCAGCAGCGGGCCCACCTCGGCCTCGATCTTCGCCAGCGCCAGGGTCGCGATCCGCCGGTCCAGCGTCACCGACGTCAGCAGCCGGTGCTCACCCGCGTCGTACACCTGCGCTCCCTGGCCGCACACCGCGAGGCCCCGGTAGCCGAGGTCATCGAGGATGTGACGTGTCCAGGGCACCGCGCGCCCGGTGACGACGATATGGGCCGCGCCCGCCGCGGTGGCCGCGGCGAGCGCCTCACGCGTGCGCTGCGAGACCGTCCCGTCGGGGCGCAGCAGCGTCCCGTCGAGATCGGTGGCTATCAGCTGGTAGGGAAAACCCGCGACCTCTGCCGTGCTCACTTGCCCACGGGCTCCAGCAGCTCCCGGCCGCCCAGGTACGGGCGCAGGATCTCCGGGACCCGTACCGAGCCGTCGGCCAGCTGGTGGTTCTCCAGGATGGCCACGATCGTGCGGGGTACGGCGCACAGCGTGCCGTTCAGCGTCGCGAGCGGCTGCACCTTCTTGCCGTCCCGCATACGGACCGAGAGCCGGCGCGCCTGGAAGCTGTCGCAGTTGGAGGTCGAGGTCAGCTCGCGGTACTTGCCCTGGGTGGGGATCCAGGCCTCGCAGTCGTACTTACGCGAGGCGGACGCGCCCAGGTCGCCCGTCGCCACGTCGATGACCTGGAACGGCAGCTCAAGAGCGGCGAGCCACTCCTTCTCCCACTCCAGGAGCCGCTTGTGCTCGTTCTCGGCGTCCTCGGGGTCCACGTACGAGAACATCTCGACCTTGTCGAACTGGTGCACACGGAAGATGCCCCGCGTGTCCTTGCCGTACGTGCCGGCCTCGCGGCGGAAGCACGGCGAGAAGCCCGCGTAGCGCAGCGGCAGCTGCTCCGCGTCGACGATCTCGTCCATGTGGTACGCGGCGAGCGGGACCTCGGAGGTGCCGACCAGGTAGAAGTCGTCCTTCTCCAGGTGGTACACGTTTTCCGCGGCCTGGCCGAGGAAGCCGGTGCCTTCCATGGCACGCGGGCGGACCAAGGCGGGGGTCAGCATCGGGGTGAACCCGGCCTCCACGGCCTTCGCCATCGCCGCGTTCACGAGCGCCAGCTCCAGCAGGGCGCCGACACCCGTCAGGTAGTAGAAGCGCGAGCCGGAGACCTTCGCGCCGCGCTCGACGTCGATCGCGCCGAGCGCCTCGCCGAGCTCCAGGTGGTCCTTGGGCTCGAAGCCCTCGGCGCCGAAGTCGCGGATGGTTCCGTGCGTCTCCAGGACGACGAAATCCTCCTCGCCGCCGACCGGGACGTCGGGGTGCACCAGGTTGCCGAGCTGGAGCAGGAGCCGCTTGGTCTCCTCGTCGGCCTCGTGCTGCTCGGCGTCGGCCGCCTTGACGTCGGCGGCCAGCCGGCTCGCCTTCTCCAGCAGCTCGGCCTTCTCGTCGGCGGAGGCCTTGGGGATCAGCTTGCCGAGCGACTTCTGCTCGGAACGGAGCTCGTCGAAGCGGACACCGGACGACCTGCGCCGTTCGTCGGCAGAGAGCAGGGCGTCGACGAGCGCGACGTCCTCTCCACGGGCGCGCTGGGAGGCGCGAACACGGTCGGGGTCCTCACGGAGCAGGCGAAGGTCAATCACCCCTCAAGGCTACCGGTGCGGAGTTACGGCTCACGACTCTGTATTCGGATCCGCAGGTCATGTCCCGTTATTGGCCAATTACACTGCGTGTCAAGAAAAGGGGCGCCGCTCGCCCAAAAGGGGCACTTCGGTCGCGGAGCGTTGACTCGATTCCCTTGGGGTACACGGGATTTGGCGTGCGCTTGTCCACAGGTGTCCACAGCCCCATGGAGTTATCCACAGGCTGTGCGGAAGATCTGTGGATTTCGGAAGTGATCATTCCGAATGGCCCGCCCGGCGAGGAGAATTCCCAGCCCAAAACCCAACGAGCTGCCCTTTTAGGTTCAAAAGGGTCACTCGAAAGCGGTGATCGAGAGAAACAGGTGGACAACTGTTGCGGACGCGCTGATGGACGAAAGGCGATCCGTAGAGAGATTTGTCGACTGACGGACGCCACATTGTCGACTTGTCCCCAGGTCGAGATGCCAACCTGTGGATAACTTCTGTGGACAACGAAAATCTGCAGGTAGGACCGAACTCCTGGTCTCGACCGCCTAGAAACGGCCGTCCTGGCAGCGCGCCACCCAGTCCGCCGCCGTCATGAACTCGTCGTCCGACGTCCCCGGCAGCGGGGTCTGGACGTCGTCCGGCTTGATGTCCGCGCGCGGGTACGAACCGAGGTACCGCACCTGCAGACAGATCCGCTTGAGTCCCATCAGCGCCTCGGCCACCCGGCGATCCGAGATGTGGCCTTCCGCATCGATGCAGAAGCAGTAGTTCCCGATGCCGGCACCGGTCGGGCGGGACTGGAGCAGCATCAGGTTGACGCCCCGCACGGCGAACTCAGCGAGCAGATCCCGCAGCCCACCGGGGTGGTCGTCGCGCTGCCACAGCACGACGGACGTCTTGTCCGCGCCTGTCGGCGCCGCCGGCCGCGCAGGCCGGCCGACGAGCACGAACCGCGTCTGGGCGTTCTCCGCGTCGTGAATGCCGGTCTCCAGGGCCTTGAGGCCATAGCGCGCGGCGGCGAACTCGCCCGCGAACGCGGCGTCGTAGCGGCCCTCCTGGACCAGGCGGGCGCCGTCCGCGTTCGACGCGGCCGACTCCCAGACGGCGTCCGGAAGATTGGCCTTCAGCCAGTTGCGCACCTGCGGCTGGGCGGCCGGGTGCGCGGTGACCGTCTTGATCTCGGAGAGTCTCGTACCGGGCCGGACCAGCAGCGCGAAGGTGATCGAGAGCAGCACCTCGCGGTAGATCATCAGCGGCTCGCCCGCGACCAGCTCGTCGAGCGTGGTGGTGATGCCGCCCTCCACCGAGTTCTCGATCGGTACGAAGGCGGCCTCGGCCTCGCCGCTGCGGACGGCGTCGAGCGCCGCCGGGACCGACACCATCGGGACGAGCTCCCGGGTCGCGGCCTCGGGCAGCGTACGCAGGGCGACCTCGGTGAAGGTGCCCTGGGGACCGAGATACGCATAGCTGGCTGGCATGACCTCACCCTAATGGGCCGCGGCGGAACCCGGCTCACCGTCGTGACACGGCCGCCCCTCCCGGGGGGCCCTCCCGACGGGGTGAGGCGGCCGGAGGCCCCGCAGACCGCCGAAGCCGCCCTGCCGCGAAGGAAGCGCCGCGCCGGGTCACCCCTCGAGCAGCCGCTGGCCCACGTACTCCCCTGGCGCGGCGCCGCCCGGCACCGCGAACAGGCCGCTCGCCTCGTGACGGATGAACTGGGAGAGCGCGTCCCCCCGGTCGAGCTTGCGCTGCACCGGGACGAAGCCGCGCAGCGGGTCCGCCTGCCAGCAGATGAACAGCAGCCCCGCGTCCGGCGCACCGTCCACGCCGAAACCGTCGTGGTAGGAGAACGGTCGCCGCACCATCGCTGCGCCTCCGTTCTGATCGGGCCGGGTGATGCGCGCGTGCGCGTTCATGGGGACGACCGGATTGCCGTCTGCGCCGGTCTTCTCCAGGTCCATCTCGGTCGTCTCACCACCGCCGCTCAGCGGCGCCCCATCGGACTTGCGGCGCCCGATGACATCCTCCTGGGCCTTGACCGAGAGCTCCTCCCAGTCGTCCAGGAGCATGCGGATCCGGCGCACGACGGCGTACGAGCCGTTCGCCATCCATGCCGGGTCGCCGGACGAGGGCAGGAAGATCCGCTGGTCGAAGTCCGCGTCGGTCGGCTTCGGATTGCGTGTGCCGTCGATCTGGCCCATCAGATTGCGGGCCGTCATGGGGTGTGCGGTCGCGCCCGGGGAGCGGTTGAACCCGTTCATCTGCCAGCGCAGCCGGGCCGCGCTGCCGGCGTCCTTCTGGATCGCACGCAGCGCATGGAAGGCGACGAGCGCGTCGTTGGCTCCGATCTGCACCCACAGGTCCCCGTCGCTGCGGGACTTGTCGAGGTGGTCGGAGGAGAAGTCGGGCAGCGGGTCCAGGGCCGAGGGGCGCTGTTTCTCCAGTCCCGTACGGGAGAAGAAGCTGTTCCCGAAGCCGAAGGTGATCGTCAGGGAGGACGGGCCGGCGTCCCGGGCGACGTCCGTGTCGCCGTGGTCGGCCGCCTCACCCGCCATCAGCCGCTCCGCAGTGGCCGACCAGCGGCGCAGCAGAGCGGCGGCCTCCCGGCGCCCCGCGCCGGCGGCCAGGTCGAAGGCGACGAGGTGGCCGCGAGCCTGGAGGGCGTCGGTGATACCGGGCTGATGTTTCCCGTGAAACATCGCCCGGTCCGAGCCGAGCGAGGCCAGCGGCGTGGCCTTCTCGGACGGTGCGGCGGCGTAACCGGCCGCCCCGCCCGCCGCACCCAGCGCGAGCCCGGTGGCACCCGCCGTGCCGAGGAGCCGCCGCCGCGAGATCACCCCGTGCGAGGGGGCATCGCCGGGCACGGCATCCCCGGGGCCGCGTGGGCCGGGAGCGGGCTTGTCGAGGGCGCGCTTCCCGCCGGAACCGGCCTTCCCCTTCTGGGGCGGAACGGCCTCGGCGGGCGCTTCCGGTGTGGACTGGTCAGCCATGGTGTGTCTCAGCCGATCTTCGCGTTCTTGGTGACGGTCACTTGGTCGATGTCGGACGTCCGCACGGTCACCGCGATCTTCCAGTCGCCCGCCATGGGGATCTGCACGCCGATCGCGGACCAGTGGCCGATGGTGATGTGGTCGGGCGCGACGGGCAGCGGGCCGATGCTCTTGGACTCGAGAGTGAAGGCCACCTTCACTTCGGGGACGTCGAAGGGCTTGCCGTCGGGACGCACCACGTAGAGGTGCATCTCGTTTCCGCCGACGCGGGCCGGGTCGAGGGTGAACTGCACGGTTCCCTTGCCGTCCCGGCCGCCCGTGTCGAAGGGCATCTTCAGCGACAGGGGTCCGGACCGCTGTGTCGCGGAGGCGGTGGCGGCGCTGGCCGCCTCCTCCGTGCGTCCCGGCTCGGTGGTAGTCAGCGCGGTGGTGACGGCGAGCACCACGATCGCCACGGCCGCCTCGGCGAGCACGGAGCGGCGCAGCCCCGAACGGACAGGGTCGGAGTCCCGGGTCCGCTTGGCCCGGGCGACGGCCATCGCGGCCTGCTGCCGGGCCAGCTGCGCGGCGCGCTCGGACCGCTTGGACGCTCCGGACCCCTTGCCTGCGGAGCCGCCCTCCTGGGAGGCCCCGCTCCGGCCCGCAGCCGCATTGGAAACCCTGCCCTTGGCCGACCCACGACCATTGGCCGACGCCTTGGCCGCCACGGGCGACCGCTTCTTCGACGTCGTACGCCGTACCGTCACCCCCGAGGCCGGTGCATCCGCCAACTGGGCGGTCCAGCGTCGTGAGATCCAGGCGAGGCCGACGAGGACGGCGACCAGACCGACCTTCACGAGCAACAGCCGGCCGTAGCCCGTCCCGGTCAGCGCCGACCATGAGCCGAGCTGACGCCACGACTGGTAGCCGCCGGTCACCGCGAGCGTCGCGACGCTCCCGAAGGCGAGCCGCGAAAAACGCCGTACGGACGCCGCCTCGATCGACGGCGCCCAGTACAGGGCGACGAGCAGCGACGCGAGTCCGCCGAGCCAGACGGCGACCGCCAGCAGATGCAGAATGTCCACCGGCATGGCGAGCCCGGTCTGGATGCCGGTCGAGGCGTGCTCGGCCATCGCCCAGGTCGCCGCGAGCCCCGCCGCGACGACCGTCCCGCCGACGGCGAGCCCGAAGGTCAGGTCCTTCTTCTCCGCCGCCCGTGCCGCGTCCTCCCCGTCCGAGGCGTCGTCACCCGGTGTGCTCTTCTCGTTGCCGAGCACACCGGACCCGTCCTCCTCGCCGTCGGCGTCCCGTTTCACATACGCCCCGAAGAGCACCGCGATGAACAGCGCGCCCGCCGCGAGCAGCAGCAGCCGCGAGACAAGGGCCGCTCCCGCCTTCGTCTGCAGCACCGGGCCGATCAGGGAGAGGTCGAAGATGTCCGCGACCTTCCCCGAGCCCGTGTACGAACCGCGCAGGAGCAGCAGCGCGAGCGTGGCGGAGGTGAGCGCCACCCATCCGGAGACCACGAGCCGCTGAACCGCCCGCACGCCGGCGCCCCGCTGCCAGCAGGCCAGCACGAAGGCCGCACCGCCGATCATCACGATGAACCCGGCGTAGGACACGTACCGTGCGAACCCGTAGAGCCCCCCGACCACTCCGCCTCCCGCGCCCTGGCCGGAGGCGACGACCGTGGTCGCGGACGGGGCGCCGATGGAGAAGGTGAAGGCGCCGGAGACGGGGTGGCTGTCCGCGGACACCACCTGGTAGGTGACCGTGTAGGTGCCGCGGGCCAGCCCCGCGTGCAGCTTCACGCCGTACATCGTGCCGCTCAGGTTGGACGCCTGGCCGGTGTCGACGCGCTGTCCCTTCGGGTCGAGGACCCGCAGCGAGCCGTCGGAGAGCGCCACCTTCTCGGAGAAGGTGAGGGTGACCTGGGTGGGCGCCTTGTCGACCACCGTTCCCTGCGCGGGGTCGCTGCCGAGCAGCGCGGCGTGCGCGGAGGCGGGGGCGGCAGCGCCGAACAGCGCGCCCGCGACGGCGAGCAGCAGCGCCAGCAGCACACGGACAGCCCGGATCCGGAGCGTGCGGGGGAACGCCGTGCGGACGGTCCTGGGGACGTGCCCGTCGGAAGCGATGGCCTGCGTCACGGTGATCCCTCTCTCAGTGCCCGGTCATCGGGTTGTACGTCGCCGACTTCACCGGCATCTCGACCGTGACTGTTCCGGACTTGGCAAAGTGCAGTTGCACGGACACCTTCTCGCCCTGCTTCGGCTTGTGGGTGAGCTTCTCGAACATGAGGTGGTTGCCGCCGCTCGCGAAGTCGAGCTTGCCGTCGGCCGGCACGGCGAACGACTTCTCCTCCTCCATCTCGCCGCCCTTGGTGGAGTGCAGCGTGACGTCCGAGGCGAGGCCGCTGGTGACGGAGGTGAGGGTGTCGGCGCCGCCCGAGTTGGCGACGGTGAAGAAGCCTGCCGCCAAGTCGCTGGAGACCGGGGCCGGCATATAGGCGCCGGTCACCTTCAGTTGGGGATGCGCCGAAGCGGAGCCGCCGCAGCCCGCGAGCACCAGCCCCGCCGCTATCGCCGCGGCGGCGCAGCCGAGACGGCGGTTCACGGGTTATCCCCCTTGACGATCTTGGGGAGGTCCTTGATGTAGTCGTCGACGGTCGCGTCCTCGCCGTACACCACATAGCCGCCGTCGGTCTTCGGCGAGAACGCGATGACTTGGGTGCCGTGGGTGGAGACGATCTTGCCGTCCTTCTCCTTCTTCGGCGCCTCGATGCTGATGCCGAGGCTGCGGGCGCCGGCCTGGATGGTGGCGAAGTCGCCGGTCAGGCCCACGACATCGGGATCGATGCCGCCCAGCCAGGTGCTGAGCGCGGCGGGCGTGTCGCGCTCCGGGTCGGTGGTGACGAACACGATGCGCAGCGAGTCCTTCTGCGCCTGCGTCAGCTCCTTGCTCTTCTCCACCTCCTTCTTGGCGACCGCGAGGTTGTTCATGGTCAGCGGGCAGACGTCGGGGCAGTGGGTGTAGCCGAAGTAGATCAACGTGGGCTTGCCCTTGGTCTCGGCCCTGAGGTCGTACTTCTTGCCATGGGTGTCGGTGAGGACGAGGTCCGGCTTCGCGAACGGCTGGTCGAGCACGGTCCCGGCCTTGTCCGAGCCCGGCTCCATGGAGACCTGCGCGACCGGCTTGCCGGCGCCGTCGCCGGAACCGCAGGCGGAGAGGGTGAACGCGGCGGCGGCGAGAAGGCCGACCGCGACGAGCGTTTTCTTCTTGTGCATTGAGAAATGTCCCAGATGTGAGTGCTCGGTGTGAGCCGGGGCCGTGCGCCATGCGGCACGGCGTGTCGCACGACCCCGGCGCGGGCCCGGAGGCGAGATGGAGGTCAGGCCCCGGTGATGCGCCGACGGCCGGCCAGGACGCCGTACGCCACGCCCGCCGCGCCGACGACGATGCCTACGACGCCGAGGACACGGGCGGTGGTGTCACTGCCGCCGGAGGATCCCTCGGCCGTGGTGTCCTTGCCGGGAGAGGTGGCGGAGGCGTCCTCGGCCGTGGAGCCGTGGTGGCCGGAGGAGGAGGCGGAGGCCAGTTCGAGCATCGGGGCGGGGTTCTCGGGCTCCTCCTGGCCGTCCTTCTGGAGTTCGATCCAGCGGACGGTCTCCTTGTTGGAGTACGTCTGCAGGGCCTTGAAGACCAGTTGGTCGGCGTCCTCGGGCAACGGGCCGAGGGAGAGCGGGAACTTCTGGAAGTAGCCCGGTTCGATGCCCTTGCCGGTGGCGGTCCAGGTGATCTTGGTGACGGCCTCGTCGATCTGCTCACCGTGCATCGTGAGCGGCTTGTCGAGCTTGGACTTGGTGATCTGCACCGTCCAGCCGTCGATCGGCTGCGCCATCACCGAGGCGAGCGGGTGGTCGGCCGGGAGGTTGACCTCGAGCTTGGTGGTCGAGGCGTTGTCGCGCTCGTTCGGCACCTTGAAGTCGACGACCGCGTAGCCGCCCTTGGCGGCCTGGCCCTCCGGCTGAACCGTGACGTGCGCGAACGCGGGCGAGGACAGGACGAGCACGGCCGATGCGGCGGCGGCACCGGCGACGGCGACGCGGGAAGCCCGCAGGGACCCGTTGATGGCCTTCATGGCAGAGAACACTCCACTCCGAGTGAGAGTCCGTTGATGAAGAGGGGTACGCGTGCGCAGGGGTGACCTCTGGGGCACACCACGGGCACGCGCGCATGCCGCACGACGGCAGCCCCTCCCCAAAACGGGTGGAGTGGCGCGTCGCGTCAGGCAGCGAGGAACTGAGGAGTGAAGGACGGCGGTCCGCGCCGGATCACCGTGTGCTGCAGTGCGGTCGTCCGCGCCTTCGGCGGAACGAGGAAGACGGTGTGCGGGGCGCGCGGCCCGGCTTCCGGTGTCGCCGGGAGCCCGGCCAGCAGGGCGCGCGCGAGCGCGAACGCCGACCGAAGGGACCTTACGAGCGCCCCCTCCGCGACGCCGTGCGCCGACAGTTGCATGAGCCGGGTCAGCGCCATGTCCCCGTGGCGCAGCACCCATCCGGCGGCGACGGCCGCGAGGACGTGTCCGAGCAGCATGGGCACGGAGGGCAGGACCGACCACCATGAACCGGCCGTGGCCGGGTGGTGCATGGCGGCCATGTCGGGGCCCGTGCCGAGACGTGCGTCGGTGAGGATCTTCTGGGCCTGCGCGGGGGAGATCGCCGCCGCGGTGGCGCCGCACATGATGTGCGCCGCCCGCGCCACGAGCGAGGCGTCGTACGAGGACATCGTGTTCGGGGCCATCGACATGGCACCGGAGTGCTGTCCCAGTCCGAAGAGCGTGTGCAGCGCGACCTGGCCCACCGCGAGGACCGCGGCGATGCCCGGCAGCGAACGCTCCCGCCCGGCGAGCGGAGCGGCGACGGAGAACACACCGAGGAAGCCCGCACCCAGCGTCCACAGCGGAACCGTGGCGCAGGAGGCGAGCCCGTGCCCCGCGGCAGCCAGCACGACGCAGACCGCGGCGAACACCGCGGCCCGCAGGGTCCGGAGATCACCTCCGGTGCGCACCGTGCGCTGGTGGGGGGCACTCATGGCGGCCTCATCATCCCACTGGCCACGCGGGCTTCGTACGGCAGGTCCGCAAGGTGACATCCGTACGGTTGTCGGAGGGGCGATCCGGAAGATCGCATTCTGGTGAGAACGGCCTAGCGCATACACCGGTCCGCTGCCCGGCGCATCCGCCGAATGAGCGGGATCTCGTCCGTCGGGTGATTGCGGTCCGGTACGCGCGGCAATACGTAACGGTATGTCGAGCCGCGGCCAGGAGGCTGGAGCATGAGCATCTGGTGGTCACTCCATCTGCGGCGCGAAGCTGCGAGCGTACCGCTCGCCCGGCGGCTCCTTCTGGGCACGATGGAGACCGCAGGCGTCGACCCGGACATCTCCTACGACCTTTCCGTCGCCCTCAGCGAGGCCTGCGCCAACGCGGTCGAACACGGCGGCGGCACCGCGCACGGCGGTACGTCCGAGGCATACCGGGTCACTGCCTACCTCGACGGCGAGACGTGCCGTATCGAAGTAGCCGATTCAGGCCCCGGTTTCCCCACCGGCAGAACCCGGCCCGTGATCCGGCCGGCCCGCGCCGACGCCGAAAACGGGCGTGGCCTCTGTCTCATCCAGGAACTCGCCGACCACGTCCACATCGGCAACAGGCCGGACCGGACCGGTGCGGTGGTGAGCTTCGACAAGATCCTGAAATGGAAGAAGGACGCCCCGTTGGTCGCCGTGTAGCGAGGGCCGGAGCTTTTCGGGGGAGCGGACGCGACGCGCGGCCGCAGTCCGAAACGCCGGGTAGGCGTGCGTGGGGCACCGCCCGCAGCCTGTCGTTCCGTCAAGTACCCCTCGACGACGAGCTGGTCGTACGCGGCTTTCGCAGTGCGCCTGAGGGGCCCAGCTAGGTCGTGAACCGCCGGAGCACCCGCGGCCGCGTACCCGGTGCTGCGAACGCTGATCCCCTCGTATGCGATCGAACGGCCGGGTACCGCCCTGCGGTACCCGGCCGTTCGATCGCGTATCAGCCCTTCAGGGCGGCCATCCACGCCTCGACCTCGTCGGAGCGCCGGGGCAGACCCGCCGACAGGTTCCGGTTGCCGTCCTCCGTGACCAGGATGTCGTCCTCGATGCGGACGCCGATGCCGCGGTACTCCTCCGGGACGGTCAGATCGTCCGCCTGGAAGTACAGACCCGGCTCGACCGTGAGCACCATGCCCGGCTCCAGCGTGCCGTCCACGTACGTCTCGACGCGTGCGGCGGCGCAGTCGTGCACGTCCATGCCGAGCATGTGGCCCGTGCCGTGCAGGGTCCAGCGGCGCTGCAGGCCCAGCTCCAGGACGCGCTCCACCGGGCCCTCGACCAGACCCCACTCGACCAGCTTCTCGGCCAGCACCCGCTGGGAGGCGTCGTGGAAGTCGCGGTACTTGGCGCCCGGCTTCACCGCCGCGATACCGGCCTCCTGGGCCTCGTAGACGGCGTCGTAGATCTTCTTCTGGATCTCGCTGTAGGTGCCGTTGACCGGCAGCGTGCGCGTGACGTCCGCGGTGTAGTAGGTGTGCGTCTCCACACCCGCGTCCAGCAGGAGCAGGTCGCCGGAGCGGACCGGGCCGTCGTTGCGCACCCAGTGGAGGGTGCAGGCGTGCGGGCCGGCGGCGCAGATCGACCCGTAGCCGACGTCGTTGCCCTCCACACGCGCGCGGAGGAAGAACGTGCCCTCGATGTAGCGCTCGGAGGTGGCCTCCGCCTTGTCGAGGACCTTCACGACGTCCTCGAAGCCGCGCACGGTCGAGTCGACCGCCTTCTGCAGCTCGCCGATCTCGAAGGCGTCCTTGACCAGCCGCATCTCGGACAGGAAGACGCGCATCTCCTCGTCGCGCTCGGCGGTCACCTTGTCGTGCAGCGCCGTCTCGATGGCGGCGTCGTACCCGCGGACGACCCGGACCGGGCCGGTGGCCTCCTTCAGCGCCTCCGGCAGCTTGCGCACGTCCGCCGCGGGGATGCCGTACAGCTGCTCGGACTCGGTGAGCGAGTGGCGGCGGCCGACCCACAGCTCGCCCTGGCCGGAGAGCCAGAACTCGCCGTTCTCCCGGTCGGAGCGGGGCAGCAGGTAGATCGTCGCCGAGTGGCCCTCGGAGGTCGGCTCCAGGACCAGGACGCCGTCCTCGATCTGGTTGCCCGTGAGGTACGCGTACTCGACGGAGGCGCGGAAGGGGTAGTCCGTGTCGTTCGAGCGCGTCTTCAGGTTGCCCGCGGGGATCACGAGACGCTCGCCCGGGAAGCGCGCGGAGAGCGCGGCGCGGCGGCCGGCGGTCTCGGTGGCCTGGGCGATCGGCTGCAGGTCGTGCAGCTCCGTGTCGGCCCAGCCGGACTTCATGTTCTCGGCCAGCTCGTCGGAAACGCCCGGGTACAGGCCGTTCTTGCGCTGCTTGATCGGCTCTTCGGTCTCTTCCGGGGTCTCCGGAGTGAGCTCGTCCGCCACGGTCATCCTCCTTGAATACGGCACTGGGCCTCCTCCATCGTACGGTCGTACTGAAGGGGGCTTCGGGCCCGGAGGACCTGTTACCGCAGGCAGTCGCGCCCTCACTCGAAGCGCGCGGCGAGCAGGACCACGTCCTCGGTGCCCTCCGTCCGGCCGGGACCGTCCGGCAGCACCGTCCGCAGGACGTGGTCGGCGACGGCTCCCGGGTCGACGCGCATCGGTCTCGGCACGTTCGCGGCCGCCGCGTGCAGCCGGGCGAAGGCGCGGTCCATGGGGTCGCCGGTGCGGTGCAGCAGGCCGTCGGTGTAGAGCAGGACCGTCTCGCCGGGCTCGGCGGTCAGTTCGATGCTCGGCGCCTCCCAGCAGGCCAGCATTCCGAGCGGCGCCGACAGGGAGGTCTCCACGAACTCGGTGCGGCGCGGGCCGGTCACCAGCGGCGGGCTGTGCCCGGCACCGGCGAGCGTGAGCTTGCGCAGCGCGGGCTCGCAGTACGCGAACAGGGCGGTGGCCGTCCGGGCGGGTTCGGTGAGTCGCAGCAGCAGCTCGAGGTCCGACAGGACCGCCACCGGGTCCTCGCCCTCCATTACGGCGTACGCCCGCAGGGAGGCCCGGAGCCGGCCCATCGCGGCGACCGCGCTGGGCCCGGACCCGGTGACCGAGCCGACCGCGAGACCGAGCGTGGCGTCCGGCAGGGACAGCGCGTCGTACCAGTCGCCGCCTCCGTAGGGGCCGCTGCTGCGCCGGGCGGCGAGCTGGACGCCGGGGAGCCGGGGCAGCCGGGCGGGGAGCAGCTCTTCGGCGATCGTCGCCATGCACGCGCGCGTGCGCTCGAGTTCCACGATCCGGGCCAGGTGCTCGGTCGCGTACCGGATGTAGAGACCGGCGAGGTGACGCTGGCGCTCGACCGGCTCGGCCGGTTCGTCGTAGAACCACACGGCGGCACCGAGACGGCCGGCCGCGTCGGTGGACAGGGGGAGGGCGTAGCTGGCGGCGTAGCCGAGCCGGGCGGCCACCTCGCGGTGACGGGGATCGAGCCCGTCCTCGGAAAAAAGATCGGGCTCGGCGATCTCGCGTTCACCGCCCGGCAGCCCGTCCAGGATCCGGCCGTACGACATGGAGCTGCGCGGCACGGTCTCGATGTGCCCGAGGTCGGCGCGGGCCAGCCCGAGGCCGATCGTTCTGTCGGGGCCCAGGCCGTCACGCGGTTCCAGCACGAGGAGACCGCGCCGGGCGCCCACGAGGGCGGCCCCCGCGCGCAGCACTTCCTGCAGCGCTTCGGTGAAGGCGGACGTGCGCGCCAGGCGTTCGGTGAGTTCGTGGAGTGTCGTCAGATCGGAGACCCAGCCGGCGAGCCGGTCCTGGAGGAGGGCGACCTCGCCGACGGCCCCGGGTGAGACGGCCGAGGGGACATCCGCGGAGGCAGCCGGCGGCGCGACAGTGTGTGCGGGCGGGAGAACCGTTGAATCGATTCCGGCCACTTTCGAAGGGTGAGGGGCGTTCATGGCATCCGGCTTTCGCACCGGTGCATATTGCTCGATAGCATCGCAAACCCCCATGTCAATCTGCGCCGCTAGCAGTGGCTCCACATGTACACGCACTCGTGAGGAGATGTCCAGCATTGTCCTGCTGGGATTCCTGGTGTCCGAGGGGCGCTCCTTCTCTCCTGCGCCAACGCAAAGTTGGCTTAAAACAGCCTCAGGTATCCGCTAATTGGGGTCGACTGGCCTCGTTCGACGGAGCGTCACAGCGGTCGTGATGGGTACGTACTCGGTGAAGGCCAGGGGCGGTCGGGAGCCACCCGGAACCTGGCGCCGGACCCGGGCGTCTTAACCACCGACGACCGTGCCCCATCCTCCCCTGGCGGAGGCGGAGAAGAAGAGCGGGACGGCAAATCGCCAGGTGCCGCCACCCCACGCCATACCCATGCTTGTGATGGGCGCAGTATGGACGCGGACGCAGCCAACGCTCGACCCATAGGGGTTCCCCTTGTCCAAGACAAGGGCGTGATGCGCCAGTAGGTACGCACAGTGAAGTGATCGACACATGGTGTGATGTGACCCACGGTGTTGCCAGGCGTGCAACGGAAAGGAACGAGCGCTCATGCGCGAGATCCTCGGAAGGCGACGCAGGCTCCTGTCCAGGCGGAACAACGGAAGGCCTGAGTTGATCAGCGCGGCCCTGACCTTCGCGACCCGATGGCAGTGGCCCGTTCTCCCGGGTGTCGCAGCCGACCCGCAGGGGCGAGCCCGCTGCGGGTGCCCCGACCCGGAGTGCACGGTGCCCGGCGCACACCCCTTCGATCCCGGACTGCTCGCGGCCACCACGGACGAGCGCATGGTGCGCTGGTGGTGGACCAACCGGCCGTCCGCACCCATCGTGCTGGCCACCGGGGGCCGGGCGCCCTGTGCGGTGAGCCTGCCCGCCCTCGCGGCCTCGCGGGCCCTTGCCGCACTCGACCGCAAGGGCATGCGCCTCGGCCCGGTCGTCGCGACGCCGCACCGCTGGGCGATCCTCGTGGCGCCCTACTCGATGGAGCAGCTGGGCGAGCTGCTCTACGCCAAGGACTTCGTCCCCGGGTCACTCCGCTTCCACGGCGAGGGCGGCTATCTCGCACTTCCGCCCTCGGAGACCGGCCACGGGGGGATCCGCTGGGAGCGGGCGCCGCTGCCCGGCTCCGCCTCGCCCTGGGTTCCCGATGTGGAGGCGGTCGTGGACGCCGTTGTGGAAGCGCTCACTCGTACGGGTGTGAGTGCGCCCGAGTTGTAGGGGTGTCGGGCGTTCGGCGAACCGGGCGCCCCTGATCGGCCGATATCTTCGGCCCCATGGTGATGCGTCCCGGGGGACACGGGGGTCTGGGGCACGGAAGGGGATCGCGAGCCGTCGACCGACCCGAGACCGGCAGGTTCAGGCTGCTGATGCTCATGGGCGTGGTGGCGGCCGTGGTCGCGCTGCCCCTCGCTGTGACATCCGCCGGTCCGGTCGGCGAAGCGGATCGCGCGGCGCTTCGCGAGCCCGCGCACAATGACGTGAAGCTGCCCGCCTCCGCCCGCTCCCCGCTCCTGGGCCCGCAGCTCACCACGGCCGCCCGCTGCGGTTCCCAACTCTCTTCCGCCAACGGCATCGAGGCGCAGACGTGCGTGATGACACAGGGCCAGGAGACCTGGGCACGCACGTACTACCGCAATGCCACGGGGGAGCGACTGAGTTCCGTGCTGAGCTTCATGGGCCCACAGGGGCGCAGTATCGAGATGCACTGCGCGGTGGCGCCGCGGATGACTCGGGGGCCTGTGAGACGCCACGGCAGCGGCTGAAGGGGGAGCCGGTCGTGTACTCGGTGGTCGCGGAGTTCGCCGGGGCCGAGGGGAGCGGACCGCTGCTGCTGCGCGTCGGAAGCGACACCGCCAGGGGGAACGCAGAGTAATTCGGCAGATCCGCACGGGAGTTGGCGCCGACCCGTGTTCGGGACCGTGCGCACACATGGAAAGACCCGGTTGCTGGCGACGGGGGATGCACCAGCAACCGGGCTACTGGAACGGTAACAAGAGATCGGCGGTTCGCAAATTCGGTCTCGGCTATTCGGACACGGATTCGCCGGTCGCAGACGGGACTTGTGACGGGAGTCACCTATCGCGTGAGCCCACGACGAGCTGACCGGTCGGTCAGCGGAACGCCGTGGCTCAGCTGAGCGTGACCTGGCGGTTGGTCAGTCCGCCGCGCGCCCGGCGCTCGTCCGCGGTGAGCGGCGCGTCCGAGGCGAGGGCGTCCGCGAGGCGCTCGGCGAACTCGGCCGCCGGCTTCTCGACGTCCTCCGCGCTCATTTCGCTCGGCAGGTCCCAGACCGGCACCGTGAGCCCGTGCGCACGGAAGGAGCCGACCAGACGCGTGCCCTCGCCGAGGCTCGACCGCCCGGCCGCGTGCAGCCGCGCGAGAGCGTCCAGAAGCCGCTCCTCCGGGTGCGGCATGACCCATCGCAGATGGTTCTTCTCGAGGGTCTCGCACCAGTACGCGGAGTCCACGCCCTTGAGCTTCACGGTGGGGATGGCGGCCTCGTTGGCCCGCTCCAGCGAGGCGGTCACCTCGGGGGTCGCGTTCTCCACGTCCGGGACCCAGAACTCGAAGCCGCTGTGCACCACCGGCTCGAAGGCGCCCTGCGGGTCGAGCAGATCCTGGAGCCGCGGGCCGCCGGCGGGTGCACGCCGGGCCTGGACCGGGCTGCCCGGTGCGGCGGTGAGGGCACGCTCGAGGACGTCCGCGAGATCGCGGCTGATGTCGCCCGACGCCGTGTCGTTCTGCAGGCCGAGCAGGACCGAACCGTCGTCGCGGCGCAGCGCCGGCCACGCCATCGGCAGCACCGTGGCGAGCGTGACGGAGGGGACACCCTCGGGGAGCTCGTCCCTCAGCTTCAGCTCGACGGTCGCCGCGGGCACCAGCTCGCGCAGCGCCACCCAGTCGCACTCGCTGTGAAGCCCCTCGAACGGGCGCTGCACCAGCTCGGTCGCCGCGTGCGCGGCGGCCCGACCGTGGCAGGCCTTGTAGCGGCGTCCGCTGCCGCAGGGGCAGGGCTCGCGGGCGCCGACGACCGGGATCTCGGCATCCGTGAGCTGCGGGCGCTCGGCCTTGGTCTGGGATCGCTTCTTGGCCATCGTGGATGTCTCCCGGTTACGGCTCGTTTCGTACGGGCGCGAGCCTAGTCGCTCGTACGACGGCCGACGGGATCCTGTGGACAACGCACCGAGTCGTGCCCGAAGGGATGCTTCGGCCCGGGCCGGAATCATCCGTACGGGCCTGCTCGGCGGGCGGTGCGGGAGCGGGCCGCCGTGGGCGCGAGCGCTTCGGCCCCGTTGCCCGTGTGACCGCTTCGGTCCGACTGTCGGTGGGAGTGGGTCGGTTCCGTTGTCAGGGTGACCGCCGCTGTCCGTTTGTCGGTGTGACCGTGTCGGTCTGGTTGGTGATGTGGGGGGATCGGCCCGGTTGTCGGCGCGGGCCGTCGCAGTCCGGCCGTTCAGGTCCGATCGGCTCGGTGCGGCTTTACACAGCCGACCCGTTCGAGTCTGACCGGCTCGGTGCGGGTTTGCGCAGCCGGTCGTTCGGTGCGGACGGCTCGGTCCGGACGCTCGCCGGTGCGTCGGCCGGGTCCGCGGTCACCCCGGTCGCAACGGCCTCAGCCCCGTCCTCCCGGCCGCAGGCTCCGTTCCTCGCGACCTCAGTCCACGTCCTCGAACGCGTCGGTGAAGTCCAGGTCGGGTATCTGCGACACGGGCGGCGCCGTGATGCGCGTGGCGAAGTCGTCCCGGCGGTGAGCCGTGCCGACGTCGTCCTGCACCACCACCCAGACCGTGACCTCGCCGCGGGCGTCGTCGCGTACGCCCCAGTCCTTGGCCAATGCCGTGATGATGTTCAGCCCGCGACCGCCGTGTGCGGTGACCGAGGGCGTCGCCGGTACGGGACGGGTGGGACCACCACCGTCCGTCACCTCGACCGTGAGCCGCCCGGAGACGTCGACACGCCATGCGGCGAGTACGTCCCCGTCTCCCGTCAGCCTGTCGCCGAGCGGCCTGCCGTGCCGGCAGGCATTGCTGAGTAGTTCCGAAAGGATCAGTACGGCATCGTCGATGACCGATTCCGACACGCCACCGGTTCGCAGTTGATCACGCATCCGGTGTCTTGCTTTCCCCACGCCCGCAGGACCATGGGGTACGGCCATGCTCGACGACGTGGGCACCTCCTGTGCCACCACCAACGCCACCCCCGAGACCTCCTTCGCCCCACGCCACGGTGTGAATGCCCCAATGGACTGGGGCGGAAACCGTCCGCGTACGTGTGCTGACGCACTCGTAACGGTCGAACACCATCCGAACGCGCCGGAGCACTCCTCGTAATGGAGGTGGCCGGATTTCGACGCCTATGGGGAGCAATAAAGGACCCGGAACCGATGCCTCTCAGCGACCGAGCTGGCTCAGCACCGCGCGCGGCCGGTTGGTGATGATGGCGTCGACGCCCAGCTCGAGGCAGAGGTCGACGTCCTCCGGTTCATTCACAGTCCACACGTGCACCTGGTGACCGACCTGCTTCAACCGCTGGATGTACGCCGGGTGACTGCGCACGATCCGCATGGAGGGGCCGGCGATCCTGACACCCGCCGGAAGGCGTCCGTCGCGCAGCCGGGGAGAGAGGAACTGCAGCAGGTATACGGTCGGCAGCGTCGGGGAGGCGGCCCGCACCCGGTGCAGCGAGCGCGCCGAGAAGCTCATGACGCGCACCGTCGACTCGGCCGGGGAGGCCGGGGACTCCAGGCCGAATCGCTTGAGCAGGAGCAGCAGCCGCTCCTCGACCTGTCCCGCCCAGCGCGTCGGATGCTTCGTCTCGACGGCCAGGTGGATGGTGCGTCCGGCGTCGGCGATGAGTTCGAGCAGGCGCTCCAGGGTGAGAACCGAGGTGTCCTCCGGGTCCTGAGGGCGGTGCTCCCAGTCCGGCTCCTCGTCGCGGCTCTTCCAGGAACCGAAGTCCAGGGCGGCGAGGTCGGCGAGCTCCAGCGCGGAGACCGCCCCGCGGCCGTTGGACGTACGGTTGACGCGTCGGTCGTGAACGCAGACGAGATGTCCGTCCGCGGTCAGCCGGACATCGCACTCGAGGGCGTCGGCACCGTCCTCGATCGCCATCTTGTACGCGGCCAGGGTGTGCTCGGGGGCCTCTTCGGAGGCTCCTCGGTGGGCCACCACCTGGACCAGGTGCTGTCGTGCGTGGGTCACCGCGTCATGGTGCCACCGTCACGGGGCATGTGTGGGGTCGGAAGGCGACGCCAGGGCGTCGGCGAGGCGTCGGGAATGCAGATTTTTGTTCGGACAGATCCCATATAAAGGTAGGTCGGCGACTCACAGCCACCGCTTATGGTGGCCTGACGTCCGGTGGGAAAAGCTTGACGGCGTACAACAGACTGGCACAGCTGAACGCGCCCGGCGCCGCGCAGGGTGAGCGAAGGCGCCGGAACGAACCCAGAATGACTGCCGTGGAACGAGGAGAAGAGCTGTGAGCACCGAGAACGAGGGCACTGCGGTCCCCCCGGCCCCGTCTGCACCCCCCGTGCCGGTGGACGCTCCCGCTTCCGCGCCGGGCGCGGCTCCCGAAGGGCACACGCCCGCGGCGGATGCGCCCCGGCACGACGGGGGCAGCGCCGCGCCCGCGGGGAGCACACCGTACGGGCCCGGCGCGCCGCAGCAGGAAGGCGCGCCGACCGCTCAGTTCCCGCAGGGACAGCCAGGAGGTTTCTCGGCCGCCGAGGCAGGCTGGCCCCCGCCTCCGCCGGCCACTCCTGCCTACGCGGGTGGCGGCGCGGGCGGCGCCTGGGGTGCCTCGTACCAGGCGCCCGCACCGAAGCCGAGGAACGGCCGCGGCGGTCTGGTCGCGGCGGTCCTCGTCGCCGCGCTGGTCGCGGGCGGTGTCGGCGGCGGCATCGGTTACCAGCTGGCCAAGAACGACGACTCCGGCGGTTCGACGACCGTCTCGGCCGCGACCAGCGGCGGTGACGTCAAGCACGACAACGGCTCGGTCGCGAGCGTGGCCGCCAAGGCGGTGCCGAGCACGGTGACCATCGAAGCCGAGAGCTCGAACGGCCAGGGCGGCACCGGTACGGGCTTTGTCTTCGACACCCAGGGCCACATCGTCACCAACAACCACGTCGTCGCCGACGCGGCCGACGGCGGCAAGCTCACGGCGACGTTTCCGAGCGGCAAGAAGTACGACGCCGAGATCATCGGCCATGCGCAGGGCTACGACGTCGCCGTCATCAAGCTCAAGAACGCCCCGTCGGACCTCAAGCCGCTCCCCCTCGGTGACTCGGACAAGGTGTCGGTCGGCGACGCGACGATCGCGATCGGCGCGCCCTTCGGCCTGTCGAACACGGTGACCACCGGCATCGTCAGCGCCAAGAACCGCCCCGTGGCCTCCAGCGACGGCAACTCCAGCAGCAAGTCGTCGTACATGAGCGCCCTTCAGACGGACGCCTCGATCAACCCGGGCAACTCCGGCGGCCCGCTCCTGGACGCCCGGGGCGCGGTCATCGGCATCAACTCGGCCATCCAGTCCACGAGCAGCGGCGGGCTGGGCAGCAGCAGCCAGTCCGGCTCGATCGGCCTTGGCTTCGCGATCCCGATCAACCAGGCCAAGTACGTCGCCCAGCAGCTGATCAAGACGGGCAAGCCGGTCTACGCGAAGATCGGCGCCACGGTGTCGCTGGACGACAGCACCGACGGCGCGAAGATCACCGACCAGGGCTCGGGCGGTTCCTCCGCGATCGAGGCGGGCGGCCCCGCGGCCAAGGCCGGCCTCAAGCCGGGCGACGTGATCATCAAGCTGGACGACAGGGTGATCGACAGCGGCCCGACCCTGATCGGCGAGATCTGGACCCACCAGCCCGGCGACAAGGTCACCATCACCTACCAGCGCGGCGGCCAGTCCCACACGGTGGAACTCACCCTGGGCTCCCGGGCCGGCGACAGCTGATCCCGGCCATGGGGCCGCGCGACCGACGCTGAACCACGCGCGCGTGTGCCACCCGTTACTCTTGTCCCCGCGCCCGCCGATCCCGGCGGGCGCGGGGTGGGTTGCCCGAGCGGCCTAAGGGAACGGTCTTGAAAACCGTCGTGGCGCGAGCCACCGTGGGTTCAAATCCCACACCCACCGCGCAGGTGAACGGCCCCTGACCAGTAGAGATGGTCGGGGGCCGTCGTGCTGGGCGGTGCCCGTCCGCCACCGCGATTCCCCGTGGTTCCCCGTGCGATCGGGCACGGATGGGGCACGGCACCTTCTGATCCGTAGCTCTACAGAGATCGGTCATTGAAGGTCATACAGGCTGCCGGGCGGCTCATGAGGGCGGGTGTGGGGCGCTGCCGGTTGCTGGGGTTGCTGTACTTCGCTGCTGTACAGCCGCGCACCTCCAAAGCACAGGTCGCGGGAGTGATACGCCCTGATCACGCTTGCGTCGCGGCTGGAACCCCGTTCACATTGCGACCTTGACTTAAAATCGCACTTAGGTCAGCCTTACCTAAATCTCGCCTGTGATTGCCCTATGAGTCGTCTGTGTCCGTGCTGCCCTCGGAGTCATCCGTGTCCCCTCAGGCGGCGTCATCCGTGTCCCCTCAGGCGGCGTCATCCGTGTCCCCTCAGGCGGCGCCCGCCCGGCGGCTGGGGCTGTACGACACATGGTGGACAGTCGGAGCGGCCGCGCTCGCCGCCTGCCTGGGCCTCTCGGCCTGCGCCTGGATATCCCTGCACCTGCAAGTGGACGCCGCCCTCCACACCGTGGTGCTTTTTGCTCACCTGGCCTCGCTCGTGCTCGGCTTCGGGGCTGTCTTGGTGACCGACTACTACGCGCTCCTGTATCTGACGGGCCGGTGCACCCTGCGCGATGCCCTGAACAGCACGGCCCACCTCCACGTCCCCATCTGGACCGGCCTTGCCGGTCTCGTGGCCAGCGGCGTGATGCTCCACCCAAACCTTGGCTCTGCCCTCACCCGCATCAAGTTGGGGCTGGTGCTCGGCCTCACCCTCAACGGCCTCCAGGCCGGCCTCCTGAACAGACGCATGCTGCAACAGGGCAGTGGTGTGTTCACGCCGCGCCTCTTGGCCTGGGGAGCCGCGACGGCTCTCGTGTCTCAGGCCTGCTGGTGGGGCGCCGTGGTCATCGGATTCAGCAACAGTCAGCACTAAGGGCGGCGGAGTCTTAATGACCCAGTCAAGCGCCGTTGGCCGGAGCTGCTTTGGCGCGAGTGATCATGGGGCATGACGGCCGTCCCGAGGCGGTGAAGAACTTCCTCGCCTACTCCCTGACCCGGCTGGGCACCGACCACATCGACATCTACCGTCCCGCCCGGCTGGACCCGGCGGTACCCATCGAGGAGACGGTGGGCGCGATCAAGGAGATGATCGACGCCGGCTACGTGCGGCACCTCGGCCTCTCCGAGGTCGATGCGGCGACGATCCGCCGGGCGCACGCCGTGCACCCGGTAGCCGACCTGCAGATCGAGTACTCGCTGATCTCGCGCGCGGGGGAGGCGGACATTGTGCCAACACTGCGGGAGCTGGGCATCGGCCTGACCGCCTACGGTGTCCTCAGCCGCGGCCTCATCTCCGGGCACTGGTCCGCCGACCGCACCGCCGACCCCGGCGACAGCCGCGCCTTCAGCCCACGGTTCACGAGCGGGAACGTGGAACACAACCTCGCGCTCGTGGAGGCTCTGCGTCGGATCGCCGAGGCGAAGGGGTGCACCATCGCCCAGCTCGCCATCGCCTGGGTCGCTGCACAGGGCGAGGACATCGTGCCGCTGGTCGGCGCTCGCACCCGCGAACGGCTGGCCGAGGCGCTGCCCGCGCTGGAGTTGGACCTCACCACGGACGACCTCGCCGAGATCGACAAGGCGGTGCCGCCGGGCTCGGCGCGCGGCGATCGATACCCGTCCGCGTTCATGTCCAATCTCGGCGCGGGGAACTGAGTCCGGCTCTCCCGGCGGGGTCCGCTCCGGGGCGGGTTCCGTCGGGCTTTGAGCCACGGTCAATCGCACCGCCCAGGCGAACGGCCCCTGACCAGGCACTTCGGTCAAGGGCCGATGCGTTGTGCGGTGCCCACTCGACACCGTGGTTCTCCGTGATCCCCCACACGATCGGGCACGGATGGGACTCGGCAACTTCTGATCCGTAGCCCTACGGGCACAGTCAGCCTTCGCCGTGACTGGGTGCCGTGAGGTCCACCCATATCCACGGCTCGTACTGCCACGTGCGTACTTCGCCGATGACGAGGTCGACGGTCGCTCCAACTGGCGGCAGTTCCTGGGCGAGTCGCTGCACTCCGGGTTCCCTGCCGCGGGGAATGACGTCCAGCGAGGCGCCCACGGGCTCGTATTCATGGAGTTCTGCCATGAGGCCCCATGGCTCGTGACTGGTGATTGTTGCCTGGACTGTCTCGCCTTGACGGAGCTCGCTGAGGGGGCGCCTCGATTCATTTGCCATGGCGGCATCGTCCCTCCTCGACCCACCACCCGCTCCGGCTCCCAGCACTACGGAAGACGGGCACAGCGCCGCGCACACCATGCGACCGAAGAACGCGCCCAACCCCTGGTCACGCCCTCGACCCCGCAGCGGAATGCGGAGTCCCGACACAGTGCTGACCTGCGACATCAACCGGATGGGGCGTGCCGTCGCGGGGGTGCGGGGCGTGCGGCCGGGAGGGGACGGAGTCCGTTTTCGCGTGAGCTGTTCGAACAAGTATGGCCTGCGCCTTTACCTCCCCCTGAAGATCTCGTCGCGTGCCGGACATCTTCTCTTGGTCAATCACCTCCCAAAGCTCCTTATGTTCGCGGTCAAGCAATGGGCAAGAACACCAACGGAGGATGTTGTGTCCCAGGATGTTCGTAGGGCGCGGCGGTTCGCCGCTCCTGCGGCTGCCGCAATCGCCGCGGCCGTCGTGACGATGGTGGTCAACCCGACGCTGGGCGCGTCGGCTTCGGCTCCGCACGCCCCGGCCAAGGCCAAGGCCCCGGCTGCCAAGAACGTCATCTTCATCAACGGTGACGGCATGGGCGCCGCGATGCGCCAGGCCGCCCGCCTGCACTTCACCGGCCTCGGCGGCCAGCTCGCGATGGACAAGCTCCCCGTCTCGGGCCAGCTGACCACCGAGCCCGACGACCCGAAGGCCGTCGTCACCGACTCGGCCGCCGCCGCCACCGCGTGGGCCACGGGCGAGAAGACCTACAACGGCGCCATCAGCGTCGACGTCGACGGCAACCCACTGGCCACCCTCGGCCAGCAGGCCAAGGCGGCCGGCAAGGCCACCGGTCTGGTCACCACAGCGCAGGTCACCGACGCCTCGCCGGCGGCGTTCTTCGCCAACACCGCCAACCGCTCGGCGCAGGACGAGATCGCGCGCCAGTACATCGAGGTCAGCAAGCCCGACGTCATCCTGGGCGGCGGCGAGGACTGGTGGCTGCCCGCGGGCGACGCCGGCGCGTTCAAGGACCAGCCCGCCGAGGACCCGTCCGAGGCGAGCAAGGGCACCAAGGGCGACCTCATCAAGAAGGCCCAGAAGGCCGGTTACTCCTACGTCTCCAGCGCGGATCAGCTCAACCGCGCCAAGGACGGCAAGCTCCTCGGCCTCTTCGCCAACGAGGAGATGTTCCAGCAGCGCCCCGAGGGCCAGGGCGACGTGTACAGCCCGGTGGTCGGTCTGTCCATGATGACCAGCAAGGCGCTGAGCACGCTGGACAAGAACAAGAAGGGCTTCTTCCTCATGGTCGAGGAGGAGGGCACCGACGAGTTCGGTCACTCGAACAACGGCACCCGCGTCCTGCAGTCCATGCAGGAGCTGGAGAAGGCCGTGGCCGTGGCCCGCGCCTACGTCGCCACCCACCCCGACACCCTCCTGGTCGTCACCGGTGACCACGAGACCGGCGGCCTGGCCGTCGAGGAGTCGGACGCCGCCGACGAGTCCGGCACCGGCATCTCCGCCGAGGACGGTCCGTTCACCATCCACGGCAGCGAGAAGAGCTTCTACATGGACTGGACGACGTCCGGCCACACCGGTGTGGACGTGCCCGTGACCGCGGCCGGCCCGCTGTCCGACCGCTTCACCGGCAAGCACGCCAACACCTACGTGTACGACGTGCTGCGCCAGGCCCTGACGCGCCACTGAGTGACGCGCTGAAGGCGGATCCCCGGGGTGCGATCACCCCGGGGATCCGCCGTCTTCACTGAGCGCGGGGCGACGTCACCTGTCCCGCGGCCGTCCTGTGGCCACTTCGGCATCTGCCAGGTGCGCACCACAGGGGAAGCCCCGGTGGCGCGCTTCCCCGTCCGGGCATCGATGCTGGTTCAGCGGCCGTGGCCGATGGGTACGCTTCCGGGCAGCCTCTGATGATCAGTGCCTGGGCGCCATGTCGCGCGGCGCAGAGGTGGAGGAGGGGGTGACCATGGTCTACCTGGTACTGGCTGCGTCGGCGGTCGGGGCCGTCATGGCGGCCGCCATGATCGTGCTGGTGCGTCGTGAACGGCGCCGGTCGGTTTCGAGTCCGGAAGCGCGGCGAATCGAAGCGGCGGCTACGAGGGGCCTGCGTGATGCGCGCCGCCAGGCGCATGCCTACCAGCACTTCAGCGACTCCAGCGGCGTCAGTGCCCTGCGGGATCGTGACTCCCGCTCGTAAGACCGTCCGCTCGTAAGACACCGTCAAACTCTGCGGCGGCACCCGAGCGGTCTTGAAAGCAGAGACAGCCGCCCCCGACAGAGATCGGGTCGCGGTCGGCCTGGTCGCCGACACTCCCACCATCACGACCGCCGTCGCGGCATGCGTGCTGGCGGCGCGGCCGGCATCGTCTTCCTCACCGCAGGGAACGTCACGATCCAGCTCGCCTCCGATCCCGACCACCGCGGCCGGGTGACCGCCCGCGTTCATCGGCAGCACCCCCATCGGCTCGCCGATCATCGGCGCACTCTCCGACGCGGCCGGCGCCCGCTACGCGCTCCTGCTCGGCACCGTCGCGTGCCTGTGCGCCGTGGTCATCGGCAGCCGGCCCCCGGGCAGAGCCGCTGACCAGCACAGGGAATGACCGCCGCGAACACCGCGCGCCGACCGCCCACCACATCGGTCCCTTCTGGTCGGTCCTGACCCTGGGGAATAGTCTGGGCATATCGGATGTTTTTGGGCAGTCTGCTCGTCGGTGCGGGTGCCAGGGGCGGTGATCGGGGCACGGTTTCGGCCACGCCGGGAGCGGGCGACTGCGAGCCGCCGGAGCGGTGGGGCCCGTGGGAGGCACGATGGCCGCGCACAAAGCACACACCGGGCACAAGACGGAGCAGGTCGGGACCTGGCCACGATTGCGAGTGGCCGACTGGGTCGAGGCCCGGGACACACTGCACATGTGGACCCAGATCGTCGGCAAGATCCGGCTGGCCCACGCACCCATGGTCAACCACTGGTGGCAGGTCGCCCTCTATGTCACCCCCCGGGGGGTCACCACGTCCTCGATCCCGTACCGAACCGGGGCGTTCGAGATCGAGTTCGACTTCGTCGACCACCGGCTGGGCATTCGTACCAGCGACGGAAGCAGGCGTGAGCTGGTGCTGGAGTCCAAACCGGTGGCCCGGTTCTACGCCGAGATCATGGGTGCGCTGGGAGAGCTGGGCATTCAGACGCGGATCCACCCGCGGCCCAACGAGGTGGAGCCCGCCATCCCGTTCGCGGACGACTACCGGCACGCCTCCTACGACCCGCACGCCGTGCGGCTGTTCTGGGGCCAACTGCTGCAGGCGAACCGGGCTTTCGGCGAGTTCCGGTCCCAATTCGTCGGCAAGGCAAGCCCGGTGCACTTCTTCTGGGGGTCGATGGACCTGGCCTGCACCCGCTTCTCCGGGCGGCCCGCGCCGCCGCATCCCCCTGGCGGTCTCCCCAACGTGCCGGACTGGGTGACGACGGAGGCCTACTCCGTCGAGTTGGCCAGCTGCGGGTTTTGGCCCGGCGGCGGTGAGGAGGGCGCGTTCTACGCCTACGCCTACCCCGAACCGGCCGGCTTCCCCGGGTACCCGGTCCGGCCCGCAGCGGCGTCGTACCAGCGGGTGAGCGGTGAGTTCGTGCTGCCCTACGAGGCGGTTGCCGCGGCCGCCGATCCGGACCGGGCGCTGGGTGAGTTTCTGCACAGCACCTATGAGGCGACCGCCGAGCTGGCCCACTGGGACCGGGCAGCGCTCGAGGTCCGCCCCCACCACTGGGAACACCACTGACGGCGGAGATGCGGCCTGGCCGCCTCGGCACCGGCCAGGCGGTCAGTGACGCCCACTCGATCATGGGTGCGGTGCGTGGTCACGGAACCCCGCCCCGTAGCCGCCGGCCGCCCGAGAACCGGACCCCCGGCGGCCGGCGGATGTCATGACTGCCGTCGTCGTGTACGCACCGTCGACGCACGCGGCCGACGCCGGTGGCCGGTGAAGCCGGTCATGGTCGCGCCGTCATCCGGGCCGCCGACGCGATCGTCGAATGGGCCTCGCGCGGGGTGAGACCGGTGCGGACCGCCGCGTCGATCAGGGCAGAGGTCAGTTCGGGGCCGATGCCGTTCTCGTACGCCCGGCAGGCGGCCCAGAAGAGGCGGGTGTTGCGCTGGCCCTCGTGCGCCGCGAGGACGAACTGGACCAGGCCCTGGCCGTGCCGGCCGGTGGACGACGGCGTGGGGTGGCGGGTGCGCGGCGAGGGTGTGAGCAGGTGCAGCAGGGCGGGCGGGCAGGGTGCGGGCGGCAGGTGCGCGGTGCCCGGGGCGGTGCCGTACACACCGCGCTCGGTGCGCGATCCGGGGCCGACCAGATAGCCGCCTGCGCCGCGTACGTCGATGCCGGGGGCCAGGCGGCTCGCGGAGTTCGGCACGACGACGTCCGGCGGTCCGCTCAACCACAGGTGGCGGCCGCCGCTCGGGGTCAGCACGACCACGGTGTCGGGGATGGTGAACAGGTGGCGCAGGGCGAGTTCGCGCAGCGCCACCGAGGAGTCGGTTCCGGACTTGGTGTCGAGGTCGATGCCGATGAGGTGATGGGGATGGAGGCCGCAGGCGATGCCGTAGCCGGTGGCCCAGGGCGCGGCAGCGAACAGTTCGCGGATGCGGCGGGGGTCGATGGAGGCGTCGTACACACCGTGTCCGAATCGGCCACATTCGCCGTGGCAGGCGCGGGCCGTCGGATCGGGGTCGTCTCGGTGGGGGGAGCGCAGGGCCGGCAGCTTCGTCCGGGACAGCGGGATCACCGCGAGGCCGCGCTCCGCGGCGGACAGGGCGTGGGCCAGGGCCAGAGTGGTGGCCTGCCGGTCGATGGTGGCCATGCCTCTATGTTCGTACGCATGTTCGAAAAAAGGAAGGGGGTGAGGTGGTCGAACGCCGGTCAAGAAAGGTGAAGCACGGCGAAAGGGGTTTATCGACATTTCCTCACGCTTGAGGGCGAATCACGTCTTGAGGGGCGATTCGGCGGGGGTCCGGGGGGCAACTCTGAAGTCGCGACGTCGTACACCGTCCGGGGCAGTCGGCCAACTCCCCTGGAATCAGAACTACTTCACGCACGTGCCGGCCACCGCGCCGGAACATACGGGGTCCTGGAGGAAAGAACATGGCAACCATCCGTACCGCCCGCGTCCTTGCCGCCGTGGCGGCAGTGCCGCTGGCCGCGGCGCTCTTCACGGGCGTCGCCTCGGCAGACAACGGCGCCTACGCGGACGACGGATCGAACGCGGCGGCTGCGAGTGTCTCCCGCAGTGGGGTCGGACGCGACAACAACGGCAACTCCTCCACCACGCAACAGCAGGCAGTCGGCTTCGGCGCCTCGAACCGGAGCAACACCGCCCAGGTGAACCGCTCGGCGTTCACGGCCATCGACCAGAGGAACGAGAACGTGCTCATCAACTTCAGCCACCTGTGGTGAGCGAGGGGCCGGTGCCCCGACATCGGTCCTGAACTCCCGTGACATGTGCTTTCAAGGGTGATCACGCGTTCGCGCGGCGGTACTTCGGTGCCGCCGCGCGGGCGTTTCCGCCCCACGAGTTCTGGTGCACGGGGGTGCGTGCGGCTGTCCCGCGCGTCCACGGCGACCTTGACAGCCACCGATGTCTGACGGACAGTCAGCAAACGGCCGGGGAGCGGACGAGGGGGCAGCGGCGATGAGGGGCGGGAGCAACGAAAAGGTCGAGGCGCCGCCCGACGAACGCGGCGCGCCCCGACGGACGACCGCCGAGAGGCCCGAGACGCGGCCTCCGAAGCCAGAGGAGTTCGCCGCGCGGCTGAAGACGTACGAGGGGCGGGCCGCGGCGGTCGCCGGAGTCGGCAAGGACGCGGTCAATCTGCCGATGATCCGGCACTGGTGCGAGGCGATGGGCGACGCCAACCCCGCGTACACCGGCCCGGACGCGATCGCCCCGCCCACCATGCTCCAGGTGTGGACGATGGGCGGCCTGTCGGGCCACGCGGGGCGTTCGGACGCGTACGACGAACTGCTGGGACTGCTCGACGAGGCCGGTTGCACCTCGGTCGTCGCCACCGACTGCGAGCAGGAGTATCTGCGCCCTCTGCGGCCCGGGGACGAGGTCACGTTCGACGCGGTGATCGAGTCAGTGTCGGACCGGAAGCGCACGAAGCTCGGCGCCGGGTACTTCGTCACGACGCGGATGGAGGTGCGGGTGGACGGGGAACCGGTGGGAACCCACCGGTTCCGGATCCTCAAGTACGCCCCCGCCCGTGAGACACCCCGCGGCAGAAGGCCCCGGCCGGTGATCAACCGGGACAACGCCGGATTCTGGGAGGGCGTGGCCCGCCACCGGCTGTTGATCCAGCGGTGCGCCGGCTGCGGCACCCTGCGCTTCCCCTGGCTACCGGGGTGCAACGCGTGCGGCTGCCAGGACTGGGACACGATCGAGGCGAGCGGCGAGGGAACGGTCTACTCGTACGTCGTGATGCACCACCCGTCCTTTCCGGCCTTCGACCCTCCGTACGCGGTCGGTCTCATCGAACTCGCGGAGGGCGTACGGATCGTCAGCAACGTCGTCGGGGTGCCCTGCGACACGGTGCGGATCGGCATGCCGGTGCGCCTCGAATTCCTGCGGTGCGACGAGGAACTGGAACTCCCTGTCTTCCGGGCCCGGGACGAGGAACCGGTGCCCGTCGTCCGGGAACGGGGTGCGGAATGAGGGAGCCCGGACCGGAGGCCGGTGCGCTGGAGCCCGGTACGCGCCTGCCGCCGCTCGAGATCGAGATCACGCCCACGCTGATCGTGGCCGGGGCGATGGCCTCGCGCGACTACCAGGACGTGCACCACGACGCGGAGCTCGCCCGCCGCAGGGGCTCGCCGGACATCTTCATGAACATCCTGACCACCAACGGCCTGGTCGGGCGGTACGTCACCGACCACTTCGGGCCGGACGCGGTCCTGCGCAAGGTGGCGATACGACTCGGCGCTCCCAACCACCCGGGGGACACGATGGTGTTGACCGGCACGGTGGAGGAAGTGGACGGGGACACGGCCGAGGTGCGGGTCGTCGGGACGAACGGCATCGGCCGGCATGTCACGGGCACGGTCACGGTCACCGTCCCGAGCGGGAGGGCCGGATGAGCGTACGGAGGAAGGACGCCCTCGGCGGCCGGGCGGCCGTCGTGGGGATCGGGGCCACCGAGTTCTCCAAGGACTCGGGACGCAGTGAGCTGCGGCTGGCGGTGGAAGCCGTGCTCGTCGCGCTGGACGACGCGGGGCTCGAACCCGCGGACGTGGACGGCATGGTCACGTTCACGATGGACACCAGCCCCGAGATCACCGTTGCCCAGGCGAGCGGTATCGGCGAGCTGTCCTTCTTCTCGCGGATCCACTACGGGGGCGGGGCGGCCTGCGCGACGGTCCAGCAGGCCGCGCTGGCGGTGGCGAGCGGAGTGGCCGAGGTGGTGGTCTGCTACCGCGCGTTCAACGAACGCTCGGGCCGTCGCTTCGGCTCCGGCGTGCAGCATCGCGAGCCGTCCGCGGAGGGCGCCGCGCTGGGCTGGTCCCTGCCGTTCGGGCTGCTCACCCCCGCCTCCTGGGTCGCGATGGCGGCCCAGCGGTATCTGCACACCTACGGACTGACCCCTGAAGCGTTCGGCCAGGTGGCCGTCGTGGACCGCGGGTACGCGGCGACGAACCCGGCGGCGTACTTCCACGGCAGGCCCATCACGCTCGCCGACCACGCGGCCTCGCGCTGGATCGTGGAGCCGCTGCGTCTGCTCGACTGCTGCCAGGAGACGGACGGCGGGCAGGCATTGGTGGTGACCTCGCTGGAGCGGGCTCGCGATCTGCCGCAGCCACCGGCCGTGGTGACGGCGGCCGCTCAGGGCGCGGGCCGCGCCCAGGAACAGATGACCAGCTTCTACCGGGACGACCTGACCGGACTGCCGGAGATGGAGGTCGTGGCCCGCCAGCTGTGGCGCACGTCGGGGATGGGTCCCGCGGACATCGATGTGGCGGTCCTCTACGACCACTTCACGCCGTTCGTGCTGATGCAGCTGGAGGAGTTCGGCTTCTGCGAACCGGGCGCCGCGGCGGACTTCGTGGCCGCGGGAAGGCTGCCGCTGAACACCCACGGAGGGCAGTTGGGAGAGGCGTATCTGCACGGGATGAACGGCATCGCGGAGGCGGTACGGCAGCTGCGCGGCACGGCGGTGAACCAGGTCCCCGGTGCCGCCCGCACCCTGGTCACTGCGGGCACCGGCGTCCCCACGTCGGGTCTGATCCTGACGGCCGACCGCTGACGCCGACGAGGCTGGGTCCTCACGCCCGGGGACCGACGCCTGCGGACCGACGACCGATGATCCATGAACTGATGACTCACGTCTGAGGACCGACGCCCGGCGCCCCGCCCCCGTCTCTCAGGGGTGAACCCTCAGGGGTGCGCATCGTCTCGTCCACCTTCAGTAGGTGGGGTCAACCCCCCGCCTACAACCTGAGGCGGAGGCCGCTTCGGGACCTGCGGGCGATCCGCCGGAACACGTGGTGAACCTAGCGTGGAGCCATGACCACACCCGTCTGCACCAGCGCTTCGAACGCTGCTACGTCAGCGAGGCAGACTCTTCCGTACCCGTCCTTCTCGTCCTATGTGAGGGCCCGCCAGCCGGTGCTGCTGCGCACCGCCCGGTCGCTCACCGCGAACCCCAGCGACGCGGAGGACCTGCTGCAGACCGCCCTGGCGAAGACGTACGTCGCCTGGGACCGGATCGAGGACCACCGCGCCCTGGACGGGTATGTGCGCAGGGCGCTGCTGAACACGCGGACTTCGCAGTGGCGCAAGCGCAAGGTCGACGAGTTCAGCTGTGACGAGCTGCCCGAAACCGAGGGGATACCCGAGGCGGATCCCGCCGAGGAGCAGGCGCTGCACGACGCCATGTGGCGAGCGATCATGAAGCTGCCGGCACGCCAGCGGGCGATGGTGGTCCTGCGCTATTACGAGGACCTGAGCGAGGCGCAGACCGCCGAGGTGCTCGGTGTCTCCATCGGTACGGTCAAGTCGGCGGTCTCGCGGGCCCTTGGGAAACTCCGGGAGGATCCCGAGCTGGAGCCGGTGCGCCGGACACCACGGTGCGACGCCTGATCGATCATGCCCGGGCGTAGTGACATACCACGCGGTATGTGCGCAGAATCAGCGCAACCCCCTACTACCGCGTAGGCAACGTCGCCCCGGGAGGACTCCGTGCAGAGCACGATGCAGGACGTACCGCTGCTGATCTCCAGGATCCTGACCCACGGGTCGACAGTCCACGGAACTTCCCAGGTGACCACCTGGACCGGTGAGGGCGAGCCGCATCGCCGCTCCTACGCGGAAATCGCCGCCCGTGCCGCCCAGCTGGCCCACGCCCTGCGCGAGGATCTCGGCGTCCAGGACGACGACCGGGTCGCCACGCTCATGTGGAACAACTCGGAGCACGTGGAGGCCTACTTCGCGATCCCGTGCATGGGTGCCGTTCTGCACACGCTGAACCTGCGCCTTCCGGCCGATCAGCTGACCTGGATCGTGAACCACGCGGCCGACCGCGTCGTCATCGTCAACGGCTCCCTGCTGCCGCTGATCGCCCCGCTCCTGCCGCAGTTGCCGACGCTCGAGCACGTGGTCGTGTCCGGTCCTGGTGACCGCTCGCTGCTCGACGGTGCCTCCCTCCAGGTGCACGAGTACGAGGACCTCATCGCCGGCAAGCCGACCACCTACGACTGGCCCGCGCTGGACGAACTTCAGGCCGCCGCCATGTGCTACACCTCCGGCACCACCGGCGATCCCAAGGGCGTCGTCTACTCCCACCGTTCCGTCTACCTGCACTCCATGCAGGTCAACATGACCCAGTCGATGGGGCTGACCGACCAGGACACCTCGCTCGTCGTGGTCCCGCAGTTCCATGTCAACGCCTGGGGTCTGCCGCACGCCACCTTCATGACCGGCGTCAACCTCCTCATGCCCGACCGCTTCCTCCAGCCCGCGCCGCTCGCGGAGATGATCGAGCGCGAGCGGCCGACGCATGCCGCCGCCGTCCCCACCATCTGGCAGGGCCTGCTCGCCGAGCTGACCGCCCGGCCCCGCGACGTCTCCTTCCTCGGCCAGGTCACCATCGGCGGCTCGGCCTGCCCGCCCTCGCTCATGACGGCCTTCGACAAGCTCGGCATGCGTGTCTGCCACGCCTGGGGCATGACCGAGACCTCCCCCCTCGGCACGGTGGCCCGGCCGCCGGCCCATGCCGTCGGTACCGACGAGGAGTTCACCTACCGGCTCACCCAGGGCCGCTTCCCGGCCGGCGTCGAGGCCCGGCTCACCGGCCCCGGGGGCGAGCGGCTGCCCTGGGACGGCAAGTCCGCGGGCGAGCTGGAAGTACGGGGTCCGTGGATAGCGGGGGCGTACTACAACGGCCCGGACGCCGAGCCGCTGCGTCCCGCCGACAAGTTCAGCGAGGACGACTGGCTCAAGACCGGAGACGTCGGCACCATAAGCCCCGACGGCTTCCTCACTCTGACCGACCGCGCCAAGGACGTCATCAAGTCCGGTGGCGAGTGGATCTCCTCGGTGGACCTGGAGAACGCCCTGATGTCCCACCCGGATGTCGCCGAGGCCGCGGTCGTCGCCGTGCCCGATGACAAGTGGGGCGAACGCCCGCTGGCCACCGTGGTGCTGAAGCAGGGCGCCACCGCGGACTTCAACGCTCTGCGCTTGTTCCTCGCGGAGGAAGCCAAGATCGCCAAGTGGCAGCTGCCGGAGCGCTGGACGATCGTCGAGGCGGTGCCCAAGACGAGCGTCGGCAAGTTCGACAAGAAGGTACTGCGCCGACGGTACGCGGCGGGCGAACTGGACGTCACAAAGATCTGACAGCAGAAACAAGGGCGTTGGGGTGGTGTTTCACGTGAAACGCCACCCCAACGCCCTTATGTCCCTATGTTCCAGGAATGTCCGGTCAGTTGGTGCCGACCCTCGCCAGCAGGTCCACGATCCGATCCTGCACCTCCGCGCTCGTCGAGCGCTCCGCCAGGAACAGGACCGTCTCCCCCGAGACCAGCCGGGGCAGGTCGGCCTGATCGACGGCAGCGGTGTAGACGACGAGCGGGGTGCGGTTGAGCAGGTTGTTCGCGCGCAGCCAGTCGACGACTCCGGCCTGGCGGCGGTGCACCTGCATCAGGTCCATCACCACCAGGTTCGGCCGCATCTGCGCGGCCAGCGTGACCGCGTCCGCGTCCGAGGCCGCCCGTGCGACCTGCATTCCACGCCGCTCCAGCGTCGCCGTGAGCGCCAGCGCGATCTCCGCGTGCTCTTCGATGAGCAGGACACGCGGCGGGTGCTGCTCCGAGTCGCGCGGGGCGAGCGCCTTCAGGAGCACGGCCGGATCGGCACCGTACGCCGCTTCACGCGTGGCCTGTCCGAGTCCCGCTGTGACCAGCACGGGCACCTCGGCGGCCACCGCCGCCTGGCGCAGCGACTGGAGCGCCGTCCGCGTGATGGGGCCGGTCAGCGGGTCGACGAAGAGCGCGGCCGGGAACGCGGCGATCTGGGCGTCGACCTCCTCACGGGAGTTGACGATGACGGGCCGGTAGCCGCGGTCGCTCAGCGCCTGCTGGGTCGTCACGTCCGGCGCGGGCCACACGAGCAGCCGTCGCGGGTTGTCCAGCGGCTCCGGGGGCAACTCGGCGTCCATCGGTCGCGCCTGGGGCTGGTCGGCGACCTCCACGGCACCGCCGGGACCGTCGAGCGGCTCGGGGCCCTCGTCGGCGTTCTTGTCCGGTGCTCCTATGGCGTACGACCGCCCAGCGCCCTCGCTGACCTCGGCCGGACGGGACTGCCCGGCCCGGGTGGACTGGGCCGGGAGGGAAGACCCCGCGCCCTGCGGGTGCGCGCGCGCCGCCGTCTCCGGCCGCTCGCCGGCGGGTTCGGGAGGCGTGCCGAGCTTGCGGCGGCGGCCCGCACCGTTCGACTGGTGCGGGGGAGGCGTCGGCGTCTGGGAGCGGGGCTGGGCCTGCGGCTGTGCGCCCTGGCGTGCGAACGGCACACCCTGGCCGAGTGTCCGCACACTGATCGCCCGCCCCTGGGTCGAGTTGGCGTCGACGGGTGCGGCCGACTCGGCGGGCAGCGGCTGAGCGGTCCGGGGTCGTGGGGCGTGTTCCGGAGGGAGCGGGGTGCCTGCCGCAGGAGTCGACTGCGCCACGGGAGCGGCCGCGCCGGAAGCGGGCCAGGTCTGCGGGGGGACCGGGGTGCTGGGGGCGGGCGTCGCTGCTCCCGGAACACCGCCCGCCGGAGTGGACTGCGGAGGTACGGGCTGCTGCGGGACCGGCTGGGCCTGCGGCGCGAGGGCGGGCTGCCCCGGAAGGGGCTGAGCGGGAGCGACGGCGGACACCTGCTGACCCGGCGCCACCAGCGCGGGCCGACCGTCGGGGCCGGGAACGGGCTGCCCCGGAAACGCCTGCCCGGGCGCCACCGGAGCGCCCTGAGCCGGAAGGCCGTGCGGGGGAACGGCCCGGGCGGCGGCCGCGGGCAGGCCCTGTGCGGGAACGGGCTGCGGGCCCCCCTGCACCGGGACGCTCCCGGCCGGAGTCCCGGGCGTCATCTGGGCGGGCAGGCTCTGGGGGGGCGTCGGCCGGACCGGTACGCGCTGGGGAGGGACCGTCGCGGTTGTGCCGGCCTCGGCCGGCTGCTGCTCGGGCGCCGAGGCCGGGCGGGCCCGGCGGCGGCCCTTGGGCGAGGGCGCCGGGTGCGGCTGCGGCGGCGTGTGGTCCTCGGTCCGGTCGTGCGGGACCGCGTCATGGCGGCCCTCGTCGTCCCAGCCGGGAGCGGGAGTGCTCTGCTGCGGGGCGCGGTCCGCCTCGGCGGGCGGCAGTGCGAACACCGTCCGCGGCGCGGCATCCGCCGCGGCGGCACGCTCGTTGGCGGCGGCCAGGGCGCGCCGACGGCGTCCGCCCCCGGAGGAGGCATCGGGGTCGTCGGCGGACGGGGTGTCCGAGGCGGCGGGCAGAGCGGGCGGCAGTGCCTGGGGCTCGCCGTCCCGGCGGGCACGCCGTCCCGTGGGCCCGGGCACGCCCTGCGGCGGCACGGTCTCCCCCAGCCCGCTGGCCGGGGCGCCCGCGGCGTGCTCGGCGGCGGTCACGACCGAGCCCTCGGCCGTCCCTTCGGCCGGGCTCGGACGTCCGCGCCGCCGTCCCGTGCCGCCGGACGCCGGGGACTTGGCGGTGCCGTCCTCGGACGCGGTCGCCTGTGCGGGAACCGACGCCTCGGCGGCGGGCTCCTCCGCCGCGCGCCGCCTGCGCCGTCCGGTGGGTGCGGTGGTCGTGTCGGCGGGCGCGGCTTCGCCCCCTTCGCTCTCCAGGAAGGCGTCCACGGACGACCGGCGGGCCCGCCGCCGTCCACCGCTTTGCTGCGGGGCCTGCTCGGGTGCCGGGCCGGTGCCGGGCTCCAGCGCGAGAGCCGTGGCAACAGGCGGCGGGACGGCCCCGGCACCGCCGCCGATCGGCACTTCGAGCACGTAGGCGTTGCCGCTCATGCCCGGCACCTCGTGCGTCTGCAGCACACCGCCGTGCGCGCGCACGATGCCGCCGACGATCGGCTGGTGCACCGGGTCTCCCCCGGGGTACGGGCCGCGCACCTCGATCCGGACGACCTCCCCACGCTGGGCGGCCGCCACGACCACGGTGCTGTCCATGTAACCGCCCGCCGAGACGGGCGCGTTGCCGGTGGCGTCGACGCCCGCCACATCCGCGACGAGATGCGCGAGCGCCAGCGCGAGCCGTTGCGGGTCGACCTCGGCCTCGATGGGCGGGGCGTGCACGGCGAACTGCACGCGCCCGGGCCCGATCAGTTCGATGGCGCCTTCGACACCGGCGGCGACGACCGCGTCGAGCATGACGGCCGTACGGACGAGCTCGTCGTCACCGGCGTCCAGCCGCTGGTAGCCGAGCACGTTGTCGACGAGGGTGGTGATACGCGAGTAGCCGGCCGAGAGGTGGTGGAGCACCTGGTTGGCCTCGGGCCACAGCTGGCCGGCGTCGTCCGCGGCGAGCTTCGACAGCTCCCCGCGCAGCTGGTCGAGGGGGCCGCGCAGCGACTGAGCGAGCACCGCGAGCAGTTGATCGTGCCGGGCGGCCAGCGCCTCGTAGCGGTCCTTCTCGCGCTCACCGAGGGCGGCGTAACGTTCGTCGCCCGCCGCGATGTCCTCCGCGTGCCGCTCGCACAGCTCGGCGAACTCGGCGGCGTGCTCCTCGCGCAGCCGCTCCAGCTCCTCCTTGTGCTTGCCGGCGATCCGCTCGAGCTCCTGCTCGTGCTGCTTCGCGGCCTCTTCCTTCTCCGCGACGAGCGTGTCGAAGGGGCGCCGGTCCGTGAACGTCAGCACGGCGCCGACGAGCTGATCGCCGTCGCGCACGGGCGCGGTCGTCAGGTCGACGGACACCTTGCCCCCGGCCTTGGACCACAGCACCTGTCCGCGCACCCGGTGCTTGCGTCCGGAGCGCAGGGTGTCGTGCAGCGGCGACTCCGTGTACGGGAAGGGCGAGCCGTCCTCACGGGAGTGCAGCACCAGGGTGTGCAGCTCCTTGCCGCCGAGGTCGCTGGCGCGGTAGCCGAGGATCTGGGCGGCGGCCGGGTTGACGAGCACGATCCGCCCGTCCGTGTCCGTGCCCACCACGCCCTCGGCCGCGGCTCGCAGGATCATCTCGGTCTGCCGCTGGGAGCGGGCGAGTTCGGCCTCCGTGTCGACGGTGCCGGACAGATCACGGACGACGAGCATCAGGAGCTCGTCGCCGGTGTAGCCGTAGCCGTCGTACGCCTGGCGGCCGTCCTCGAGATTGGCGCTCGTGACCTCGACGGGGAACTCGCTGCCGTCCGTCCGGCGGGCGATCATCCGCGTCGGCTTGGTCCGCCCGCTCGGGTCCACGGAGTCGGGTCGCCGCATGGACCCGGGGATCAGGCGCGAGTCGAACTCGGGCAGCAGATCGAGCAGGCCGCGCCCCACCAGGGCGGTGCCCGGGGTCTCGAAGGCCTCCAGGGCGATGGTGTTGGCGTTGACGACGGTTCCGTTGGCGTTGACCAGTACCAACGCGTCGGGAAGCGCGTCCAGTATGGCAGCGAGGCGAGCAGCGCCTCGGGATGGCCTGCTGCTCACGAGACGCTTCCTCCCTGTTACCGCACCTTGCCGACCGCGGGGGCCATCTTGCCAACCGGCCCGCAGCGTGTCACGTGAGCGAGTCTACGGGCAGCGGCCCAGCCTGCGGCGCCGGATGAGAGGGAGGTCGCACGCGGAAGTGACGCAGAACGTGTGACTGCACAGGTGACCGGGCGGAACCCGGACATTACCCGTGGCGCCGGCCGATGCCCGAGGTGGTCCGACTGGGCACTTTTTGCGAGCGAACGTCCGGAAGCAGCGGCACGAGGTCGTTCCAGCGTGTGATCTGGCAGCCGTCGCTGCGGTCGTAGCGGGCGTCGACCGGACGTCCCGCCCAGACCCCCGTGATGCGCGCGGTGGCGGGGCCGCCGTACTGCATCGTGCACAGGCTGCGTGGCGGGACGGGCGCGAAGGGGTCCCGGCCCCAGACGGTCCGCCGGTCGAGCGCGCCGCAGGCCTCCAGGGCTCTTGGATGGCTGCCGCCCCCCGGATGGCAGCGCAGGACGTACGTTCCGTCTGCCTGCCCCGCGTGGCGCACGGTGAGGACGAGCCGGTCGGTGCCCGGTACCCGGGGCCGGCTGTGGGCGTCCGCCGCGACGGACACGGCGGGCACGGCGGACGCGGAGAGAAGGGTGAGGGCCCCGATGATCAGGCCGCGCGAGGTGAACTGGACCATGCCCTGACCAACGGCGGAGAGGCGGAACGGTTGCGCCCCAGGCCCCGCTGTCCGCCTGTCGGCGGAGTGACGGATGGGGCCGGTGGGGCGCGGCACACGCCCGGCCGGCCAGGTCCCGCGAGCGCACCGCCGAGGGAGAAGCCGCCCGCGGCGGCCCGCGGGGTGACGTCGCCGGATCGCGCCCCGCGGTTTGCGGCCCAGTGCTTTGCCCTGTGGCCTTTCCGCCTAGTACCGTGGGGGGCGATTGGTGACAGCACGCTCAGCTGTGTCATCATCTGCACGCACCACTCGCGCTCGCGCGGGCGGTTGTGCTGGAGGCGTCGCCTAGTCCGGTCTATGGCGCCGCACTGCTAATGCGGTTTGGGCCTTAAAGCCCATCGAGGGTTCAAATCCCTCCGCCTCCGCGCTTGATCACCGAAGCCCCGGTCCGTACGGCCGGGGCTTCGGCGTTTCCAGGGCCGCTCGGAGCCTCGCCCTCGACTCCCCGGCTGAGGGCGTTTCCGCAGGTCACAAGGGGTAGGGCAAATGGATTTCACATGGCGGCGGCAGTCATGTAATGTTCTTCCTGTCGCCGCGAGCGGGCCGGAAGGGCCGGGAACGGCGGAGAAAAAAAGAGAACAAGCACTCGTAGCTTAACGGATAGAGCATCTGACTACGGATCAGAAGGTTGCAGGTTCGAATCCTGCCGAGTGCGCACCGATCAAAGACCCCCCGGGCTCAGCCCGGGGGGTCTTTGACATCAGCCGGTGACATCAACGTGGCCGGAAACCGTGCTCAGTCGTCGGTGCCGGGCTCCACCACGTCCTCCGAACCCTCGTCGGAGTCATCGAGGCCGAGAGCGTCGTCCACCTGATCGGCGGCGGCCCGCAGCGTCGTCCCAAGCACATGAGCGTACGTGTCGAGCGTCATCGTGATCGTGTCGTGACCGAGCGTCTCCATGATCGTGCGAGCATCGGTTCGGCCGCAGGCGCGTTCTGGGAGACCTCGTAGGTGTTGTCGGGGTGGTGCTGCCTGGGGCGATGACGTAGCCGCCCCATGCGCGTGTGTCGATGTACGGTCCGAAGTCGAAGCAGACCTCCACCTCGGTGGGCGAGGTCACCCCGCTGAGGTGGGGCGATGGGCCTCAGCCGGTGACCCCGAACGGGGTGATTGCGATTTTTCCGTGGCAAGGCGAGATGGGCAGCGGGGTCACGACCACAGGCGCGGAGTCGCCGGGCACCCAGATGTCCGCGGCGTACGGCGGGTCGTAGAAGTCGGCGCCGTTGCAGACCGTCTCCGTGGCCGACTTCCAGACGAGGCTGAACGACGTGCTCCGCCCGGGAGCGAGCCGGACAGCTGTGGGGCGCCCCGGACCGTAGCGCGTCACCGACAGGGGCCGCCGGGTCGTCGTGTCGATGCGGCCGAGGCACTGCGGGCCCGGATAGCCCGGCACGCACTTCGTGGGGGGCTCTGCCTCCCCACCGACGAAGACGACGCCCGGCCACCCGTCGAGTACACAGCTGATGCCGGAGCGGTTGCGCAGCCGCATGTCCATGGCCACATCCCCCGGGTTGCCCAGGACGGCCCGCCTCGGCTTGTCGGAAGTGAGTACCAGATCGCGCGTGGCGCAGTCGTTCGCGGGGGATGGGGACGCGGCGGATCGCGTCGGGGACGCGCTCGGGGCGGGTGTGGCGCTCTGTCGGGCCGTCGTGGGAGCCGCCGACGGGGTGACCGCTGCGTGCGGCGCGCTGGAGCGCGGAGCCGGAGCCACGACGGTGTCGTCGGGCGGCGGCGTGACGTCGCACGCGACGGCGCCCACGGCCGCGAGAAGGCAGAACAGAAGGGCGGTGATGCCCCGGGGATGTATCACCGCCCGCACGATAGGCAGGTGATCGTCTCCACACGAGCCCACGCGGAATCCGGCCGGACATTCTTCATCGGGCGTTCACCGCTCCCCGGCCCCGGCCCCTCGCCCCCTCCGTCGCGGCTGTTGCCGTTGTCCTTCCCGGCTGGGTCGTGCTTCTCGTGGCCGAGGTGATCGGTGATCTCGCCTTCAAAGGAAGGACTCCAGCACCCGTTCGGTCAGCGGCCGCAACCACTCGCCCTGGCCGGAAGCGGCATCGTCCGACTGTGTCCTGCACCTCGGGCTCCACGGCGACCTCGCCCATCTCGCTCTGTACCGAGGGGGATTGACCGCGAGGCTTTTGGTCTAGGCCGCCACCAGGTCCATCGCTATCATCCGAACTGAGCACTGATGCCGCTCACAACGGGGGTTTCATGATCGAGCTGGGAGTCCTGTTCGGACTCATGGTGACGTTGGCGATCCTTCTGATCGTCAAGCTCGTACGGCGCAGAAGCGGTACCACTGAGAGCGCCGAAGGGCTCCTTGTCGAGCAGGCACGACGGGTGCAGGCGTACAACGACCGGGTGTCCTTCAACGCCAACACGATGCACGGCTCCTCGCCCACCATGACCGACCATTACCGTAAGTAGGCCCACATCCACGCACGATTGGGGTGCCGAAGGTCGGGAGAACGCCATCGGTGCCCTCTGCGTGCCCGGTCCGGCGGCGAGCGTCGGGGAAGCCGTGAACCGCTGCCGGTAGAACCTGTGTTGGTCGATCCGCCAGTGGGATCTCGCGCCAGACATGCATGAGTTGTACGAGCGGTGGCCCTACAACTGCGTGGATGCTGCGCGCGGCGGATGAAGCGGTCAGCATGACCGTCTGCAAGTTCCCGGGAAAGCGTGCGCCTTCACTCGACGTACGACAGTGATGGGTGCGCGGTCGGCACTGGCAGGTCTCACTCTTGGCCATCGGCGAAGCCCGACCGTCGGTTAGGTCCCGGGTTGGTCCCGGTCCGCCCCCGGACAAAGCCGGGGATGCAGCTGCTCTACAGAGCTGGACACCTCGGAGGCCGACCGCGCGTCCGCGAGCCTAGCCATGGGGACTGACAAGCCGCCCTACGCCCGTGGCGTCCCTCGATCGTGCGCAGCTCAGCCCGCACCACCAGGTTTGCTGCCGTGGATCACCCGCCTGCCATTGATCACCCTGCGTGGAAGAGGAGCGCATCACCACCTCGGGGTCCCGCGCGGACCGGGTCTTCGTCTCCGCTCTTCGGCTGTCCGAGGACTTGTGCTCATCGGTTCGGGTGACTATCTGCGACGCCTTCGCTCCTGACGGTTGTACCGCGCATGAAATGAGCCCTGTCCGATGAGGCCGGCAACTGGTGACCGACACCGGCTGCCCGCCCCCAGGCGGCGCCGGGTTGGCGCCGGAAGAGAAGGGACACCGAATGCGCGTACTGCGCGCCTTCATGGGGAGTGCTCTCGCTTCGCTCCTCCTGCTGACCGGCATCTCACCGGCCACGGCCCAAGCCGTCCATCCCCGTGCGGGGAACACCGCGCACTGCCCGACCGAGAACCGCAGCCGCGGGTCCAACGGCGCCCCGGAGACGACAGATCAGCGCTACTACCGCAACGACTGGCGGCTGGGACCGGCATACCTTCCTCAGAGAGGTGCCCTCGGCAGGATGCTGAGGGGATATGAGCACACTGACTACCTCTCCGTGTCCCAGTTCCTCGTGTGTTACTGGCAGACGGATCCCCAGACAGGGAAGTCGGGCTGGTGGTATCCCGGCAACAATGGCTTCGTGCTGAGGAACGGCAAGCCGGTCGAGCATTCCACGACGCTCCACAGGGGCCAGTTGGTCGACCTCTTCGGCAGCGGTTTCGGCAATTTCCTCGCCCCCGCAGGCACGCCGTACGCCAGCCGTGCCATTCCGCCGAGCAATCTCGACACCTACACCGAGGACTATCCGTACAGTTACCACCTCTACCGGGTCATCAGGCCGTTCACCGTCGAGGCCGGCCCGATCAGGCCCTGGTTCGGCCAGCGTGGGCTCGGTCTCCGGTACGTGACGAAATCGGCGGTCTCCGACCTCGTCACGTCGAAGTATCTGCAAGCATTGCCGGTGACCTGACCCGCGGCGTCCGGGGTGGCCTCAATCCCCTGCGTCGGGGCCTACCTTGAGCCGGGCGACGGGACGAACCTGATGGACAGCGCAGAACTCGTCGAAAGGCTCCGCGAAGCGGACGTTCCCGAGGCGTTCTACGAGATTGCCGACGTCCACGATGTGCCCGTCCAACCGGACGCCTACTACTTCCTGCGCCGTGAGGCGGATGCCTGGACCGTCGGCCTGCGCCAACGCTCCCAGGACAGGGTCATACGGCGTTTCGGCACCGAAGCAGAGGCCTGCGAGTACCTGTACGACACGCTCACCCAGATGCCCGCTCCTCCTTCAGGGGCCGCGGAGCCCCTGGAGAAACTCCTCGCGAACGCCGACGAGATCCAGCGGCAAGCAGGGGAGGACTTCTACAGTCGCCGTGGGCCGGCTGACGAGGGTTGAACACCGGCTCTCGTCACCGCCCCGGCAAATTCGGACCCTGTCGAACACGCAGGGATCAGTCGGCCCGCCGGATCATCCGGCGGGGCATCTGACATGGGTGGGTGGCACAAGCCCCCGACCCACTCTTGGTCACCTCTCGGTCGCCTTCGCGTGGCTGCCGACGATTAGGGTTCGGCACATGCGCGAGCCGGGAGGGGTAGTCATGACTGAGGATCCGATCGACCTGATCCGCCTGGAGGGCGAAGGCAACAGCGTCGTTCTCCGGATCATGGGGAGGCAGAAGCGGACGAGCCCGACGGAGGCCGATGTGCTGGTCGGGGAGTTCCTGGTCGACACGCCCTTCGTACGCGGCAGTCTGAAGACCTGGATCGGGCCCGAGGACCTGCGGCAGTGGCAGAAGGCCCTGGACATGCTCGACGCAGGGCTGGACATCGCCTGGCGTGAGCGCACACGTGCCCCGTGGCTGTTCATCGAACTCGACGAGGACGATGACCGGTGCCGTGCCACGATCGAGGACCACTCGATGTCCCTGACCACGGTGACCGTGACCGTCCCGTTGAACGATGCCTGGTTCGATGACGCCTACCGGCGCCTTGACTCGGTCTGGGAGACCTGGCGCCTGGACGAGGACTGAACCACGGCCCCGGAGCCCCGCTGAACGGGCTCGAGGGCTGTGAACCCGGCGGCACTCCAGTGACGGCGAGGCCCCGGCCCGTGAGGCCGGGGCCTTACGCGGTCGTGACGTCAGCGGACGTCGACGAAGTCGCCGCCGGCGTTGACGGGAGCCGTGGTGGAGGTGCCCCCGTAGCTGTAGCGCCAGTAGCCGTCCACGGATGCCTTCGCCGTGGTCTTCAGGTTTCCGGAGCTGTCCGTCGTGACCGTCTTGACGGTCGTGTACGTGGACGATCCCTTCTTGCGGAACTGGAGCTGCACTTTCTGGCGGGGGTTCCCGTGATAGCCGCCGAGCGTCTCCCAGTCCACGATGGAGAGCTTGCCGGTGACGGTGAGCGTCTTGCCCTTGGTCACCGGCTCGGGGGACGCGTTGGCCGACAGGGTCGTGTCACGCAGCAGGGACTGCGTGGCGGCTGCGTGCAGGTCGATGCGTCCTGTGCCGTCCGCGGACTCGGCCCAGGCCGCGACCTTCCAGGAGCCGGCAAGGGAGTTGCGGCCGAGGGTCCAGCGCGGCTCGATGTAGGCGAAGGACACCTGGCAGGTGGACGTGGTCGCATTGACCTTGGTGCACGCTCCCGGCCACGGGCTGTAGAGGACGGCGTCTGGAGCGTCGTAGGAACCCCGGTAGAGGTACATGTCCCCGCGCGCGATCCCCGAGGGGTCGGTGGCGGTGAACTTCGCCGTGAAGTTCTGGAGCGGCTGGTCGGTGAGTTCGGCCGGTTTGCCGCCGTTCACGACGATGTTCGAGATGCGGGTGGAGCCCGCGGTCTCGTCGCTCTGCGGGGCCGGCCCAGCGAACGCCCGCTCGATGGTGCGGCTGAGGCTGCCGCCCTGGTCGTCGACGGCGGTGACGCGCAGGGTGATGAAGGAGGCGGCGGCAGGGACGTCCAGCGTCGCCGAGCCGTCGGCCGCGACGGGGAGATCGGTCCACGTGGTGCCGTCGTCCGTGGAGTACGCCAGGCCCGTGATTCTGGTGTTCGCCTGGACCGCGTCCGTGGCGCGGGTGGTGGCGCTCGCGTCGATCCGGACCGGCCCGGCGGCCGCACGTCCCATCGCGTCGAGCCCGGAGACCTTCAAATCGGTGTCGATCAGCGGGAGTTCTTTGCCGCTGGCGTAGCCCGACCGGAACGTCCACTGGTTGTGTACGTCCGTGGACAGCCGGGAGTAGGGGACATGGCGGTGCACGGTCTGGTCGAGGGCGTAGGTCTGCGGTGACGTCGGCACAGTCGACGACATCAGAGAGTGGGACGAGTCGAGACCCGACGCCTGGGCGTAGGTCACGCCGTCGGAGCCGGTCAGCTTGTACGAGTACGTAGCTCGGAAGTCGTGGCCCGTGTGGCCCGCGGTGTCGCTGAAGGTGTGTCCCTCGTTCAGCGAAGCCCTGCCGCTGTACCACTGCGAGCCGCGCGATGACCCGTGCACCGGCTGCAGCGGAGCCGCGCCCAGGACCTCGCCCGCGCTGGCCCCTGCAGGCAGGGCGCGGTCGGTCAGGATCAGGTTCAGATCACCGGTGCCGTAGTCCAGCAACCGAGCGTAGCTGACGCCGGGGGTGACGTACTCGGTGAGGGAGCCTGCCACCGGCACCGAGCTGCCGAGGAACACACCTGTCCACTCGCCGAAATCCGGGACCGTCTCCAGGGTCGCGGTCGTGCGGGTGCCGGGTGCGTCGACCTGCGTGATGGTTTTTGCCAGCGCCGAGGTACGAACCGTGGCGACGGGCGAGGTCGGCACCGTGCTGGTGAAGCTGTGCGTGAGGTCGTAGCGGTAGGGGCTCGGCACGCTTGCCGAGGCGCCCTTCTTCCCGAGCACCTCGTGGATGCGCAGCGCGACGCCCGGCATCGAGAACGGGGTGACGTACACCTTGTCGGCGCCTCCGCCGGCGAAACCCGCCAGGTCACCGCCCGGGACGCGGATCCACACGGACGAGTCCAGCCGCGTGGCGGTGGTGTCGTCGGACCGGATCCCGGCCTCCTTGGCTGCACGCTGGTCGAAGGTGACAGTCGTGGCGGCCGATCCGACCGTGAAGGTACGGGTGAGGAGATAGCTCGGCTGTCGCCAGTCCATGTGCAGAGCCACCGAGAAGTAGTCACCCGGCGGCAGCTTCACGGTCGCCGTGGGACCGGTGGCGTCGCTGTTGACCAGGTATGCCGCCCAGGTCTTGCGGTTCCAGACATAGAAGTACTTGCTCGTGACGTCGGCGTTCGTGATGCTCAGCTTCACCGGGTACGTCGACGTGGCGGCGCTCAGCGCGGTGGGACCGCTCCGCGTGGCGGGCGTGCGCGTGGCGTCGGCACCCGCCGAGGTCAGCGCGAGGTTCGCGGCCCTACGGTCTGCCGTGTGCGGCCCGGCCGGCCGTACGGTCACCGTCCCGTTCATGGCGCCGAAGGCATAGCGGGCCGCTTGACCCGCGACGCCCCTCGGCTGCTTCGTGACGTGGATGTCGTGACCACCGACGAGTTCGACGCGTCCGCCGTCCCCCAACTCGGCGTTCGACGCTCGGTGGTCCACCGTGTTCGTCACGTCGGAAACCACTCCCACGGTTCGCCCTGCGGCGGGCTCCCCGCCCGACGCTGTCGCGACGGGCGCGACCAGCACCGAGGCAGCCAACAACGCGCCGCACAACCCCACTTCGGCAGGTCTTCGGATACGCCAGTGCAGAACCTCGGACATGAGACGCCCCCCAGCCCTTCCCCTTGAGCACCGCTCCCGACTCATCCGTCAGAGCAGTCGATCGTCTTACTCTAAATCCGCATCACCGCCGAGGGGCAGGCCGTTTCCCTCGGCTGACGCCGTCCATGAGCTCCCCGGCTGGGACGGCGCGGGCCACTGCCGGGGCCTCACGCCCCCGTGCGTTGTCAGTGGTGGCCCCTACTGTCGAGAGTGATGACTCAGGTGTGGAGATGCACGGGGCTGCGGTGGGGTGAGGACGGGCCCGTGCTCGGATGGGAAGGCGGGCGGCGCAGTGGTGTCGGGCGCGGAAAGCGGGTGGCCTTCGCGGTCGTGGGCGGGGGCGTGCGGACGTGTGTGGGCGCCCGCGGCCACGCATGTCCGGTGCGGGCCGAGGTGTCCGGGCGCAGTACGGGGGCGCGGTGCGAGGAGTGCGCTCGCCTCGACCGGGCGCATTCCGTCGCCGCCGATACCGTCGCCGACGATCCGCGGCCTTACCGGGTGTATCTCGCCTGGTTCGGGCCCGGTCTGGTCAAGGTCGGGATCACCGCGGCCGAGCGCGGTTCGGCGCGGCTTCTTGAGCAAGGAGCGGTCTCCTTCAGCTGGCTGGGGCGCGGGCCGCTGATGGCGGCTCGGCGCGCGGAGGAGCTGCTGAGGGCTGCGCTCCGGGTGCCGGACCGGATTCCGTACGCCGGCAAGCGGGCCGTGCGGGCCGCGCTGCCCCCGGCCGGGGAGCGGGTCGCCGAGTTGGCGGAGCTGCACGCGCGGGCGGTGACACTCGATGGCTGGCCGGAGTCGCTGGAGCGGGCGCCGTTCCGGGCCGTCGACCACAGTGCGGTGTTCGGCCTCGACGGGCTGCCCCGTGCGAACGGCGTGGTGAGCGAGCTCGTGGCCGACGGGGTGCTGAGCGGAGAGGTACTGGCCGCCGCCGGACCCGATCTTCACCTGCTGACGGGACGCGGGGTTCTCGTGCTGGACACGCGGCTGATGACGGGCTGGGAGCTGACGGCCGCCACGCGCGACGAAGTCACCGTGCCGGTGCGGAAGATGGGGGAGGCGGAGGTGCAGGACGGTCTGTTCTGAGGGCCTCGCCGCAGGACATGCGCATACCCCGGGCGGGCTCTCGATCACCGTCTGGTACTTCCGGGACCTGGCGCCGTCGAGGAGCGGCGGAGCGATCTGGAGCACCGCGCGGCCCAGGAGCACGGGCGCGCGCACTGGTACGAGTCGTACACGCTGCACGTGGCCAGGGCCGAGCGCAGCCACACGTTCCGGCGGGCGCCGGAGTGAGCCACGCGCCGGGCCACACCGGGTCCGGCCTCGCGGAGGCCCTCGAGATGCTCCGGCAGGCTCGGGCGGCGCATCGGGCGGCGCATCGACGTCCCGGGCAACCCCCTGCCTGAGTCCCCGTCAACCCAGAGCGCTCACAGGGGACTCACGACGACGCCCGCTCATCCGCGTCTCATCTCTGTGCCCGGGCCGGGTCACGGACCCCGGAAACCAGGCCGCTTCGCGATCTTCCCAGGAGTTCCCTGAAAGACGTCTGTGCGTTTCTCAGGGAAATCACAGATTCGTGAAAGGGCGCTCTCAGAGGGTCCGGACATCGTGTCCATCATGACCACGACCTCGCCCCAGGGGCGCACCGAACTGCTGAGGCCGGACGGGAGCCCCGTCCGAGTGCTGGTGGTGGACGACGAGCTGTCCATCACCGAACTGCTGTCCATGGCCCTCCGCTACGAAGGCTGGCAGATCCGCAGCGCGGGGGACGGACACGGCGCCATGCAGACCGCGCGCGAGTTCCGGCCTGACGCCGTCGTCCTGGACATGATGCTCCCGGACATGGACGGCCTGGCCGTGCTGGGGCGGCTGCGGCGCGAACTGCCGGACGTGCCCGTGCTCTTCCTGACCGCCAAGGACGCCGTCGAGGACCGGATCGCGGGTCTGACCGCCGGTGGCGACGACTACGTCACCAAGCCGTTCAGCCTCGAAGAGGTCGTGGCCCGGCTGCGCGGGCTGATCCGGCGGGCCGGTGCCGCCGACCGCCGTTCCGACTCGGTGCTGGTCGTCGGTGACCTCACCCTCGACGAGGACAGCCACGAGGTGTGGCGGGCCGGTGAGAGCATCCATCTCACGGCCACCGAGTTCGAACTGCTGCGCTTCCTGATGCGCAACCCACGGCGCGTGCTCAGCAAGGCGCAGATCCTCGACCGCGTGTGGTCGTACGACTTCGGCGGCCAGGCCAATGTCGTCGAGCTGTACATCTCCTATCTGCGGCGGAAGATCGACGCGGGACGCGAGCCGATGATCCACACCAGGCGCGGAGCCGGCTATCTGATCAAGCCAGCGGCGTCATGAGCAGTCGGCGACGGCCGCGTACGCAGAAGCAGCGAGGACGACAGCCGCGCACACTGCGAACGCGGCTCGTCGTCTCGGCGGTCAGTCTGATCGCCGTGGTGTGCGCCGTGATCGGCACCGTGACGACCATCGCGCTGGGTCAGCACCTGTACGGGCAGTTGGACGGGCAGGTGGCCGACACCGGCACGCGGGTCTCCGGCCCGCCAGGGAAGCTAGCAGGCCTGGGCAACGGCAGTCCTGACCCGGGCAACCGGTACGGCGACCTGTCGGCGGCCGGCTCCGGCAGCGCCTCGGGGCAGGACAGGCTGAGCGAGTTCGTCACCAGGGGCCCGACCCAGCTCGACACGGTCGCCGCCGAGGTCGACTCCAGTGGCGCGGTCACCAAGGCGGTCATCGCCAAGGCCGTCTCCTCCGACAGCGGCGGCTTCGAGCGGATGAACGCCGTCCTGCTGTCCGGGGCGCAGACCACCGCGCTCACCTCCGTCCCCCGAGACGACAAGCTGCACACCGTCACGCTCCCGGGGCTCGGCGAGTACCGCGTCAAGTACGTCACCGGCGGCCGAGGCACCTTCTATGTCGCCCTGCCCACCCGGTCCGTCACCAACACCATCAACACCCTCATCGTCGTCGAGGTCAGCGTCACCGCCGCCGGGCTCGTCGCCGCCGGGATCGCCGGATCCGTACTGGTCGGGATCGCGCTGCGCCCCCTGCGCAAGGTCGCCGTGACCGCCACCCGGGTGTCCGAACTGCCGCTGCACAGCGGTGAGGTGACCCTCGACGAACGGGTGCCGGAGTCCGAGACCGATCCGCACACCGAGGTCGGGCAGGTCGGGGCGGCGCTCAACCGCATGCTGGACCACGTCCATGGCGCCCTGCACGCACGGCAGCAGAGCGAGACGCGGGTCAGGCAGTTCGTCGCGGACGCCAGTCATGAGCTGCGCACGCCGCTCGCCTCGATCCGCGGGTACGCCGAGCTGACCCGGCGGGGACGCGAGGAGGCCGGGCCCGACACCCGGCACGCCCTGCAGAGGATCGAGTCCGAGGCCGGGCGTATGACCCTGCTCGTCGAGGACCTGCTGCTGCTCGCCCGGCTGGACGCGGGCCGCCCCCTCCAGTTCGAGCGGACCGACCTCGTACCGCTCGTCGTGGATACCATCAGCGACGCACGCGCGGCCGGACGTGACCACAACTGGCGGCTGGAACTGCCCGACGAGCCCGCGCTCGTGTCGGCGGACGCGGCACGGCTGCAGCAGGCGCTCGTCAATCTGCTCGCCAACGCGCGCACCCACACCCCGCCCGGTACGACCGTCGTCGCACGTGTGCAACGACGCGGTGCGTGGCTGTGCGTGGACGTCCAGGACGACGGCCAGGGCATCCCGCCGGATCTGCTGCCGCACGTCTTCGAACGGTTCGCGCGCGGTGACTCGGCACGCTCCAGGGCCACCGGCTCGACCGGCCTGGGCCTCGCCATCGTGCAGGCCGTCGCGACGGCGCACGGCGGCGCGGTGACCGTCGACAGCGCGCCCGGCCGGACGGTATTCACCCTGCATCTGCCGGCGCTCAGCCCCTACGTGCCCTCGCCCGCGCCCGAAACAAGCCGGCAGCGGCACTCACAGGCGCACCACAGCACCACCACATGGGTGCGACAGGGCGCTTGAGAAGAGTCGGTGCCATGCGAACCGACTCTTCTCCCGGCACCCTGCCGGCGCGGGAGCACCTCCCGGCCGGCGACGCCGGTACGCCTGTCCTGGACGTAGTGATCCCCGTCTACAACGAGGAGAAGGACCTTCGGCCATGTGTGCTCAGACTGCACGATCACCTCGAGCGCACCTTCCCGTACGCGTTCCGGATCACGATCGCGGACAACGCGTCCACGGACGCCACCCCCCTGGTGGCCGCGCGGCTGGAGGCGGAGATCGCCGGGGTGAGGTCCTTCCGGTTGGAGCAGAAGGGTCGCGGCCGCGCGTTGCGCACCGTCTGGTCCGCCTCTGACGCCCCGGTCCTTGCCTATATGGACGTGGACCTGTCCACCGACCTCAACGCGCTGCTGCCGTTGGTGGCGCCGCTCATCTCGGGTCACTCCGATCTGGCGATCGGATCCCGGCTGGCCCGTACCTCCCGCGTCGTGCGCGGTCCCAAGCGCGAGTTCATCAGCCGGGCCTACAACCTGATCCTGCGTGGCTCGCTGCAGGCCCGCTTCTCGGACGCCCAGTGCGGATTCAAGGCGATCCGCCGGGATGTGGCCCAGGCGCTGCTGCCGCTGGTCGAGGACACCGGCTGGTTCTTCGACACCGAGATGCTGGTGCTCGCCGAGCGCGCCGGACTGCGCATCCACGAGGTGCCGGTGGACTGGGTCGACGACCCCGACTCCACGGTGCACATCGTGAAGACCGCCACCGAGGACCTCAAGGGCGTGTGGCGCATCGGCAAGGCACTGGCCACCGGTTCGCTTCCGCTGGACCGGCTCGTCCGGCCCTTCGGCGACGATCCGCGTGACCGAGACATCACGGACGTGCCGCGGGGCCTGGCCCGCCAACTGGTGGGCTTCTGCGTGGTGGGCGGCCTGTCCACCCTGTTCTACCTGGTGCTTTACAGCCTCTTCCGGCAGTTCTCGGGCTCGCAGATCGCCAACGCGCTCGCCCTGCTGGTCTCGGCGCTCGCCAACACGGCGGCCAACCGCAGGCTCACCTTCGGGATCCGCGGCCGTCGGGGTGCGGTCCGCCACCAGGCGCAGGGCCTGGTGGTCTTCGGGATCGGCCTCGTCCTCACCAGTGGTTCGCTCGCCGCCCTGAACGTGGCGACGGCCGACCCCGCGCACTCCACGGAGCTGGCAGTGCTGATCGCCGCCAACCTCGCGGCGACGGTGCTGCGCTTCCTGCTGTTCAGGGCCTGGGTGTTCCCGGACCAGCGCGAGGACTGCCCGGCGACCGCACGGTCCGTCGTCGCTCAGGAACCGTCCTCGCCCACCCGCTGCACGACGGCGACCCAGCACGGCGGGCCGCACCGGCAGCTGTACGAGCCCTACGAGCAGCATGCGCCGCTGCCCCGGCGGACCGCGCCGCCGCAGTCCGCGTACGACACGACCCGGTTCCGCGCCGGTGCCGCCGCGGACGACACCACCTGGGGGAACGCGACCACGCCGCTGCAGCCGGTGCACCCGCAGGACACCGACCCGAGGGAGTACCGATGACCACCCATTACGAACAGTCGACCCACCAGTCGGGGGCGGGCCACCACTCCTGGGGACCACCCCAGGCCGCTCCCCCGCAGGAGCCCGCCGTACCGTCGGCGCCCGCTCCCGGCTCCGGTGAACCCGAGCAGCCGTTCGCGCGCGGAATCCGGCGCGGCCGGCCCGAGGACCCGCGCTGGGTACGCCCCGCTTTTCTTGGTCTGCTGCTCGCCACCGCGCTGCTGTACCTGTACGACCTGAGCGCCTCCGGGTACGCCAACTCCTTCTACTCGGCTGCGGTCCAGGCGGGCAGCACATCCTGGAAGGCGTTCTTCTTCGGCTCGCTGGACGCGGGCAACGCGATCACCGTCGACAAGCCTCCGGCCGCGCTGTGGCCGATGGCGCTCTCGGTGCGGATCTTCGGCCTGAACTCGTGGGCGATCCTCGTCCCCGAGGCCGTCATGGGCGTCCTCACGGTCGCCGTGGTCTACGCGGCCGTGCGGCGCCGGTTCAGCCCCGCGGCCGGCCTGATCGCGGGCGCCGTGCTCGCGCTGACCCCTGTCGCGGCGCTGATGTTCCGGTTCAACAACCCGGACGCACTGCTCGCGCTGCTGATGGCGCTCACCGTCTACTTCGTCGTCCGGGGCCTGGAGGACGGCCGCACCAAGTGGCTGGTGTGGGCGGGGGTGGCGGTCGGCTTCGCCTTCCTGACGAAGACCCTCCAGGCCTTTCTGATCCTGCCGGCGCTGGCGGTGGTGTACGGCGTCTGCGCGCCCGTGAGGCTGAGGAAGCGGCTCGTACAGCTGGGGCTCGCGACCGTCGCGATGGTCGTCTCGGGCGGCTGGTGGGTCGCGATCGTCGAGCTGTGGCCCGCGTCCTCGCGTCCCTACATCGGCGGCTCGCAGAACAACTCCTTCCTTGAACTGACCTTCGGCTACAACGGGTTCGGCCGCATCAACGGAGACGAGACCGGCAGCGTCGGCGGCATGGGGGGCGCCGGCGGCGGACAGTGGGGCACCACCGGCTGGAACCGGATGTTCAACTCGGAGCTCGGCAGCCAGATCTCCTGGCTACTGCCGGGCGCGCTGATCCTGCTGGTGGCGGGCCTCGTACTGACCAGGAAGGCGCAGCGCACGGATCTGGTCCGCGGCTCGTTCCTCGCCTGGGGCGGCTCGCTGCTGATGACCGTGATCGTCTTCAGCTATATGGCGGGCATTTTCCACCAGTACTACACGGTGGCCCTGGCCCCCTATATCGCCGCCCTGGTCGGCATGGGCGTCACGGTCCTGTGGGAGGAGCGGTCGAGGACGTGGGCGTCGCTCACGCTCGCGGCCACCGTCACCGCGACCGCAGCCTGGGGTTACACGCTCCTCAACCGCACGCCGGACTACCTGCCCTGGCTGAAGTGGCTCGTTCTCATCGGTGGTCTGGCCGGCGCCCTCGGTCTGATCTTCGTGACCCGGCTCGGCCGGCTACTCGCCCTCGCCTCGGTGGGCCTGAGCCTGGTGGCGTCGGTCGCGGGTCCGACGGCGTACACGCTTACCACGGTGAACCAGGGCCACTCCGGTTCGATCGTCACGGCCGGCCCGGCGGGCGCGAGCATGATGGGCGGTCGCGGCGGCCCCGGCCGCGGCGGCATGCGCGGCGGTTTCGGCGGTGGTACGGCCGGCGGCTTCGGCGGCGGCGCACCCGGCCAGAACCAGCAGAACAGCAACGGCAACACGCAGGGCCTCCCGGGCGGCGGCTTCCCCGGCGGCGGCACCGGCCGGTTCCCCGGCGGTGGGATGCCGGGCCAGAACGGCCAGAACGGCCAGAACCAGCAGGGCAACCAGCAGGGCGGCTTCCCCGGCGGCGGCCGGGCGGGCGAGGGCGGCATGGGCGGAGCAGGCGGTGTCGGCGGACTGCTCAACGGCGCGAACGTCGGCTCCGCGGCCAAGAAGCTGCTGACGAAGGACGCCGGGAAGTACACCTGGGTCGCCGCGTCCATCGGCTCGCAGAACGCCGCGAGCTACCAACTCGCCACCGGCGACGCGGTGATGGCGATCGGCGGCTTCAACGGCAGCGACCCGTCTCCGACGCTCGCCCAGTTCCAGAAGTACGTGACGGAGGGCAGGATCCACTACTTCATCGCCGGGGGCGGCTTCGGCGGTCGCGGCGGCAGCAACGGCGGCTCGGATGTCGCCTCGCAGATCAGCTCGTGGGTGGAGAAGAACTTCAAGAAGGTGACGGCCGGTTCGGCCACCTTCTACGACCTCACGCAGAAAACGAACGGCTGACGGTTCGCGTCCCAGGGGCGGGCGTCCGGGCGCGCTCGCCCGGGCCACCGCCCCTGTGTCGTTCGTCGCGAAGACGGTGTGCCGGGGGTGGAGCGGGCAGACTCGAAGATGGTGTCGCCCGGCAGCTCGGTGGGCGAAGTGGTCGTCGGGCCGCCCCGTTCGGGGCCGGCCGCGCCGTTCCCCGGGTACCTGCCGGGGCCGGGGCGCCTAGCATCGTGATCAGCGGTCGGAGTCTCGAGGAAGGTGCGCCATGGTGAAGGCAGCCCGGCAGGCGGGACGTCCGGCGCGTGCCAGCGTCTGGCTGGACGGCAAGGCACCCAGGGGCGGCGGGACGCGAGGCGGCGGTCAGCCGTCCGGCCTGGACCGCGACCGGATCACCGACGCGACCGTCCGGCTGCTGGACGCGGAGGGACTCGCGAAGTTCTCCATGCGCCGGCTCGCCGCGGAACTCGACGTGACGGCGATGTCGGTCTACTGGTACGTGGACACCAAGGACGACCTGCTGGAGCTGGCGCTGGACGCGGCCTTCGGAGAGGTGCGATTGCCGGCCGCGGACTCGGACGAGGACTGGCGCGAGCAGCTGCGGGGGCTCGCCACCGAGTACCGGGCGCTGCTGGTCCGCCATCCCTGGCTCTCGCCGCTCGCCGGGCGGTTCCTCAACATCGGCCCGCACTCCGTCGCCTTCTCGCTCGCCGTGCAGCGGGTCATCCGGCGGACCGGGCTGCCCGCGCACGGCCGGACGGGCGCCATCTCGGCGGTCTTCCAGTTCGTGTACGGGTTCGGCACGATCGAGGGCCATTTCATCGACCGCTGCGCGGCGGCCGGCACGAGCCAGGACGAGTACTTCCACCAGGCGATGAGCGCGGTGACGGAGAGTCCGGAACTCGGTGAGGTGGTGCGCCGGTCCGCGGACCTCATGGAGGCCCGCGGCGGTGACACGGTGGAGGAGATGCGCGACCGGGACTTCACCTTCGCGCTGGAGACGCTGATCGCGGGGATCGAGGCGATGGTCGCCCGGGGCCGGTCCTGACGGCCGCCGCGGTGGTCAGTCCTCCGACTGCACCAGGCGGGACGGGAAGCCGCCCGTCGCCACCGGGCCCCAGCGCACCGGGGTGACCCGGATGATCGACTTGCCCTGCTTGACCATCGCCTCCCGGTACTCGTCCCAGTTCGGGTGCTCGCCCGCGATGTTGCGGTAGTACTCGACGAGCGGCTCGACGGAGTCCGGTGAGTCGATGACCTCGGCGGTGCCGTCGATCTGGACCCACGGCCCGTTCCAGTCGTCGCTGAGCACGATCAGGCTGACCCGCTCGTCGCGCTTGGCGTTGCGGGTCTTTGCGCGCTCGGGGTAGGTGGAGACTACGACCCGTCCGGCATCGTCGACCCCGCAGGTCAGCGGCGAGCCCTGGGGGCCTCCGTCGGTGCGCCGGGTCAGCAGGATGGCATGGTGCCGGGGGCGTACGAAGTCGAGCAGTTCGTCCAGCGATACGGCGGTGTTCGTCGCGATGTTCGGTGCCATGGGGGCAGCCTAGGGGCAGACGCGGCGATTCAGGGTGACCCTGCTGTGCCTACGCCTGCGGCAGCGAGTCGCCCTGCACCGCCTGGATGTCCAGTTCGACCTTGAGAGTGGTGCCGACCAGAGCCACGCCCGCCTGGACCACCTGGTTGTAGTTCATCGCGAAGTCCTCCCGGCGCAGTTCCGCCGTTGCACGGAAGGCCGCCCGGGTGCCGCCCCACGGGTCGGACCCCGTGCTGAGGTAGGCGAGGTCCAGGTCCACCCGACGTACGACACCGCGCATGGTCAGCTCGCCGTGGACCGTCCAGCGGTCGGCGCCGGCGGCCGTCAGGCCCGTCGAGCGGTAGGTGATCTCCGGGTACTTCTCGATGTCCAGGAAGTCGGCGGACCGCAGGTGGTTGTCGCGCATCCCGTTGCCGGTGTCGATGGACGCAGCGCGGATGACGGCCTCGACGCGGGACTTCGTCACATCGTCCGGGGCGATCTCGATGAGCCCGGAGAACTCCGTGAAACGGCCGTGCACGCTGGAGATCCCCAGGTGCTGGGCGACCGCGCCGACGGAGGAGTGCGCCGGGTCGATGGTCCACGGTCCGGGCGGCGGCAGTTCCGTACCGCCCTGACGGGCCAGTGTCACCGTCCCGATCTCGGCCCGCCCGCTCGCCGTGACGATCGCGCTGGAAGCGACGGGTGCATACCCGACCGCGGTCACGATCACGGTGTACGCGCCGGGCGCCAGGGCGGTCGCGTCCCGTACGGCCCCGTCCCCGTCGGCCTCGGCACGCAGCACCTGCGTGCCGGTCATGTCGGTCACGGTGACGACCGCGTGCGACACGGCCCATCCGTCCCGCGTACGGATGCGTGCGGTCAGTGCCATCGTGTGGTCTCCCTCTAAATCCTTGAATATCCCCGTAGAAGGCTCAAAAAACCCCGACCCGTGGGGGCACCTCCGCTCGGAGCGCGCCCCCACGAGCCGGGGTCCTCCTACTCGCCCGGGTGGGCCAGTTCGATGTCGTGGTCGTCGACGCCGCGGCCGCTCACCGACACCGCCGTCGCGGCCGGCGGGTAGCCCGTCGCGATGACGGTGTACTCGCCGCTGTTCAGGTCGGTGAAGGCGTACGCCCCGTCCGTGCCCGTCGTGGCCGAGCCGACCACATTGCCCGCCGCGTCCACCAGCGTCACGCGGGCGTCCGCCAGGGGCCCGTGCGGGGCCCGCACGACGCCCTGGACCCGGGCGCCGGAGTCGAGGTCGACCTCGAGCCGGGTGACCCCGGTGGCGCCGATCTCGACGGGCAGGGCCCGCGGCCGGTGGCCGGCGGCGTTCACCGCCACGGTAACGGAGCCCGGCACCAGGTCGGCGAACGAGAACTCGCCCTGCTCACCGGTGGCCACGGTGGCAAGCAGCTCGCCCCGGACGTCCGTGACGATCACCATCGCGTCCTTGACCGGCAGCCCGGTCTCGGTGGCCCGGACGACACCGCTCAGACCGCTGGTGCCGCTGAGCAGGATGTCGTAGGAGACCGGTTCCTCGTGCACGAGGATCGTCGAGGCCTGCGGCTGGTAGCCGTCGGCGGAGGCGATCAGGACGTAGCTGCCGGCGCCGGGGGCGTCCACCCCGTAGGAACCGTCCGGCCGTGCGACCGACCGGCCCAGCTGGCGTCCCCCGAGGGAGATCAGCGTGACGGCCGCCTGCGGAACCGGTGCGCTCTCGGCGCCCCGGACGAATCCGCGGACCGGCACGCCACCGCCCTCACCGGCGGAGGTGGGCGGGGCCAGAGTGGCGACCGCGGCCAGCTTCTGTGCGCCGTCGGGAGCGGCCTCGGTGCTCGACACCGCCCAGCTCGGGACGTGCTCCTCGACGGGCGCGGCAGCCTGGGCCGCGGCAGCCGGGGCCTCCTCGGCCTCGGACTCGGCGGCCGCGGCCTGCGCCAGACCGCCCTTGGTCTTCAGCGGGACCTCCTTGATGAACAGCGTGATCACGAAGGCCAGGAACGCCAGGCACGCCGCGATCAGGAAGACGTCCGCGATGGCGTGGCCGTACGAGCTCTCCATCAGGGTGCGCAGCGGCCGGGGCAGCTTGGCCAGGTCCGGGATGGCGCCGTCGGAGCTCGCGTGGGCCGCCAGCCGCGCGTACTTCGGGCTGAGGTCGGCGAGTCCGTCCGTGAAGTAGGTGGTGATCCGGTGGGCCATGATCGCGCCGAGCGCGGAGACGCCCACCGCACCGCCGAGGGACCGGAAGAAGGTGACCGTCGAGCTGGCCGAGCCGAGGTCGGTGGGCGCCACCTGGTTCTGCGTCGACAGCACCAGGTTCTGCATCATCATGCCGATGCCGAGACCCATCACCGCCATGAAGACGGCCACCTTCCAGTAGGCCGTGTCGTAGCGGATCGTGCCCAGCAGACCCAGACCGGCCGTGACGAACAGACCGCCGGTGACCAGCCAGGCCTTCCACTTGCCGGTCTTGGTGATGATCTGGCCGGAGACGGTGGAGGAGACGAACAGACCGCCGATCATCGGGATGGTCAGCACACCGGACAGCGTCGGGGACTTGTCCCGGGCCAGCTGGAAGTACTGGGCGAAGAAGACGGTGCCGGTGAACATCGCGACGCCGACGAAGAGCGAGGCGAGGGACGACAGGGTGATGGTGCGGTTGCGGAACAGACGCAGCGGGATGATCGGCTCGCTGGCCTTGGACTCGACGAGGATGAAGATCAGGCCGAGGACGATCGATCCGGCCACCATCGTGTAGGTCTGCCAGGACAGCCAGTCGTACTTGTCACCGGCGAAGGTGACCCAGACCAGCAGCAGGGAGACGGCGGCGGAGACGAAGAACGCGCCGGCCCAGTCGACCTTGACGTCCCGCTTGACCACGGGCAGGTGCAGGGTCTTCTGCAGCACGATCAGTGCGATGATCGCGAAGGGGACACCGACGTAGAAGCACCAGCGCCAGCCGAGCCACGAGGTGTCGGTGATGACACCGCCGATCAGCGGGCCTCCGACGGTGGCGACGGCGAAGGTGGCACCGAGGTAGCCGGAGTAACGACCGCGCTCACGCGGGGAGATCATCGCGGCCATGACGATCTGTGCCAGAGCGGACAGACCGCCGACGCCGACGCCCTGGACGACACGGCAGGCGATGAGCATGCCGGGGTTCTGCGACAGACCCGCGGCCATCGAGCCGAGCACGTAGACGATCAGGGCTATCTGTACGAGCGCCTTCTTGCTGAACAGGTCCGCGAGCTTGCCCCACAGCGGGGTGGTCGCGGTCATGGCCAGCAGGGACGCCGTGATGACCCAGGTGTAGGCCGACTGGCCGCCGCCGAGGTCGCCGATGATGTGCGGCAGCGCGTTGGAGACGATCGTGGACGACAGGATCGCCACGAACATGCCGAGCAGCAGCCCGGAGAGCGCCTCCATGATCTGCCGGTGCGTCATCGGAGCGCCGTCCGGGGAGCCTCCCCCGTGCTTGGCGTGGGCCCGCACACCGGCTGGTGTGGTCGTTGCCATGGGCTTCCTTTTCTTACGTTCGTTATGCGGGTGTACGGGTGGTCTGTTCTGCAACGATCTCCGCCGCGGGGGCGAACTGTGTGAGCCGGGGGGCCGCGCGGCAGTCGAAGCTCTCTCGCAGGCGTCCCATCAGCTGGATGAGCCGGCCGACGTCGTCGTCCGACCAGTCGCTCAGCCGTTCGGCCAGCACTTCGGCGGCTCTGCGGGACAGCTCGTCGAGCTGGACCTTGCCGGGCGCCGTCAGGCGGAGGATACGGGAGCGTTTGTCCGCGGGGTCGGGAAGGCGCTCGATCCATCCGCGGTCCACGACATGCGCGACATGGCGGCTGGTGACCGACATGTCGACGGCGAGCAGTTCCGCGAGCTTGCTCATGCGCATCTCGCCATGGCGGCCCAGCAGAGTCAGCACGGCGGCGGAGCCGGTCGAGCAGTGGTGCGGCAGGATGCGCCCCATGTCCCTCTTCACGGCGCCGATGGCGCTGAGCTGACGCGCAAGTTCCTCGTACTGCGCTCGCGCGGCCATCACACCTCCCAGGTTGTTGCTTAGGGCAACCATAAGGAGATTGGTTGCTGCAGGCAAACTAAATCGGGGTCACAGAGCTAAAAACTTGGCAAAGGCAAGTATTGGCAACCGTAAACTCGCTGGTGGAGTGACGCCTGAGCACTCTGAGGCGTGTGGGGGTGGGGTGTTCACGGCGGAGCAAAGCTGTGGGGACGCGGGCCCCCACTTGGGCTGCACCCCACGTATTCGCTAGGGTCCGGGGCCATGGCTAACACCCAGGGCCCTCAGGGCAACTACGACCCCGCGGGCAACACCCAGATGTTCCGTGCCTTCGTCGACGAGGCCCCGCAGGGCGGCCCGCAGGAGACCGCCTCCTCGGGTTCCCGCGTCGGACTGATCATCGGCGTCGTCGTCGCCGTGGTGGTCGTCGCCGCAGTGGCCTGGCTGGCGCTGAAGTAGTACGGCTTCAGGGGCGCGGCTGCCGCGGTACGGCAGACCGGGCCCTACTTCCACTGGACGGAGACGTCCCGGGTCTCGATGTGCATGCCCAGCGGTACACGCCATGCGTCGACGCACACCGTCCAGGTCTTCTTCACCGACGCCCCGGCGGCGATCGGTGCGGGAAGCGCGTCCTTGGACTCGATCGTCGCCCAGTCGATCCCGAGTGCTCCGATGACGTGCGTGCCGAAGGTCACCGTCCCCGAACGCACCGCGCTGCCACCGGTGTTACGGAAGGGGACGGTCACCTTTTCGCACCAGCGTTGGTCTGTCGTCTCCCGTACGGTCTCTCCCACGCTCAGCACGGCCGGTCCGCTCGGCGTCGCGCGGGGGACCGTCGGTGTGGGCGAGGGTGAACCCGTGCCCGCCGGAGCGGGGTAGGGCGAGGGCTCGGCGGGGTGAGCGGAGGTGTCCCCGCCCGCAGGTCCACCGCTCGGGCCGAGGGCGCCGGCTGAACCCGGGGCAACGGTGCCGGCTGCACCAGGGCCAGGAACAGGGGGGCCGGAGGCGGTGGACGCACCGCTGCTCGCCCCGCGCCTCTCACTGCCGGCCCGCTCCAGCGGCACCAGCGTCACATCGCCCGTCGGCGCCACCGCCGAACCGGAGGCGCGAGGAGAGTCGCCCGCCGGTCCGACCGCCACATAGCCTTCGCCGCCCGCGCCACCCGCGGACGCGGCCAGCACTCCGCCCAGGCACACGACCGCCGTCGAGGCACCGATCACGGCCCCTCGACGGCCCCGCAACCACGTCGCTTGCAGCATCGCGCCAGTGTGACTGACGCCCCGTCAGTTAGGAAGCCCCCGGGGCGGACGGTGAATCCGCGGGGTGTTCCAGGGGCCGACTGCGACTCAGTCCGAGATGAGACCCTCGCGCAGCTGCGCCAGCGTGCGGGTGAGCAGCCTGGAGACATGCATCTGGGAGATGCCGACCTCCTCGCCGATCTGCGACTGCGTCATGTTCGCGAAGAAGCGCAGCATGATGATCCGCCGCTCGCGGGGCGGGAGCTTGGCCAGCAGCGGCTTGAGGGACTCGCGGTACTCCACGCCTTCGAGGGCCGAGTCCTCGTAGCCGAGGCGGTCCGCCAGGGAGCCCTCGCCGCCGTCGTCCTCCGGCGCCGGGGAGTCCAGCGAGGAGGCCGTGTAGGCGTTGCCCACGGCGAGGCCGTCGACCACGTCCTCCTCCGACACGCCCAGCACGGCGGCCAGTTCGGTGACGGTCGGGGAGCGGTCCAGCCTCTGCGACAGCTCGTCGCTGGCCTTGGTGAGGGCCAGGCGCAGCTCCTGAAGGCGGCGCGGTACGCGCACCGACCACGACGTGTCCCGGAAGAACCGCTTGATCTCGCCGACGACCGTCGGCATCGCGAACGTCGGGAACTCCACGCCTCGTTCGCAGTCGAAGCGGTCGATCGCCTTGATCAGCCCGATCGTGCCGACCTGGACGATGTCCTCCATCGGCTCGTTGCGGCTGCGGAAGCGGGCGGCCGCGTACCGGACGAGCGGGAGGTTCAGCTCGATGAGCGTGTCCCGGACGTAGGCACGTTCGGGGCTGTGTTCGTCGAGGGCGGCGAGCCGCAGGAAGAGGGAGCGGGACAGGGTGCGGGTGTCGATGGCTCCGGACGTCGGAAGGTCCTGGACCTCGGGGGCCGGAAGGGTCTCGGCATCCGGGAGGTCCTGCGGGGCCTGAAGGTCCTGAAGCACATCGGGCGCGGAGTCGCTCTGCATGAGCGTGAGCACCTTCGAGCTGCCCTGGTCTGCGGACATGCCACCCCCTTTGGGTCGCGGGACGGTCGCGGCGGACGCTCCCGTCGGAGGAACGCAGCCTCCACCTGAATACCGGCCGCGAGGCTGCGGCAAACGCGCTCCCGGAAGAATGTCACATGTCGGCAACGCGCTGTAGTGACATGTCGATATGCGAGATGAGAATACGCCCTGCTTGGAAGGGTTCTGAGGGTTTTTCGGCGCAGAACTGTCAGGAAGCGCCCTTGCGGGCGATTCGCTCGTGCGAGCTAGGCGTCGATCCTGTTTGCGGATCTAAGTCGCGCGAAACTCCTGGCGAGGAGCCTTGACACATGCATCTGGGAGACTCCCAGCTCGGCACTGATCTGCGACTGGGTCAGATTGCTGTAGTAACGGAGCAGCAGGATCCGCTGCTCCCGTTCGGGCAACTGGACGAGCAGATGCCGTACGAGGTCACGGTGTTCGACCCCGTCGAGTGCCGGGTCCTCGTAGCCGAGCCGGTCGAGCAGGCCCGGCAGGCCGTCCCCCTCCTGGGCGGCCTCCAGTGAGGTCGCGTGGTACGAGCGGCCCGCCTCGATACAGCTCGTCACCTCCTCCTCCGTGATGCGCAGTCGCTCGGCGATCTCGGCGGTGGTGGGGGAGCGTCCGAACGCCGTCGTCAGGTCCTCCGTCGCGCCGTTGACCTGCACCCACAGCTCGTGCAGCCGGCGCGGCACGTGGACCGTGCGAACGTTGTCGCGGAAGTAGCGCTTGATCTCGCCGACGACGGTCGGCATCGCGAAGGTCGGGAACTGCACGCCGCGGTCGGGGTCGAAGCGGTCGATCGCGTTGATCAGGCCGATGGTGCCGACCTGGACGACGTCCTCCATGGGCTCGTTGCGGGAGCGGAAGCGGGCGGCGGCGTAGCGCACGAGCGGGAGGTTCGCCTCGATGAGCGCCCCGCGCACGCGGTGGTGCTCCGGCGTACCCGGCTCCAGGTCCTTGAGCTCGGCGAAGAGCATCTGGGTGAGGGCCCGGGTGTCGGCGCCTCGGCGCTTGGGGGTGATGTCGGACGGAGGGGTTTCCTGAGAGAGGGCATCGGTCGTGGCGGACTCCTGGGGCCGGCCGGGAGCGGGGGCCGAAGCCTCGTCCTGAGGCGGCGCGGTACTGGCCGACACGGTCAACGCCACCTCTTCATCCGTTTACGTATCCCTTAAATTCACCGTCAAAAGCGGTCATAGCATCACAAGAAATGGACACTCTGTGCAAGCACCCCATAACTCCGTGTTGAGGGAGAGTTGGGCACATCACGCAGGAAACCCCCCACCGTTTCCGGTGAGGGGCTCCGCGGCGGTGTCGCCCGGAATTGGCGGGCGGTGTCGCTCAGATTTCGTAGTCGGCGATCACCCAAGTGGCGAACTCGCGCCAGAGCGCGACGCCTGCCTGGTGCGCCGGATGCTCGAGGTAGCGCCGCAGCGCGTCCGGGTCGTCCACCGCCGAGTTGATCGCGAAGTCGTACGCGATGGGACGGTCGGTGATGTTCCAGGCGCACTCCCAGAACCGCAGTTCCTCGATCTGGTCGCCGAGCGCCTCGAAGGCGCGTACGCCCGCCACGACCTGCGGGTCGTCGCGCTGGACGCCCTCGTTGAGCTTGAAGAGGACCAGATGCCGGATCACGGGCGCTCCAGGTGCGACGACGACGGTGGCCGCACGGCCGCGGGAAGCCTCACTTGGCCCCGTTGGCGAGCCAGGTCATGAAGTGGCCGATGGCCTTGGCGGCGTTCGAGATGCCCTCGAACCCTATCTGGACGTAGTCGGCGGCCTTGGCCGGGTCCGTGATGATCAAGTAGAGCACGAAGACCACGACACCGTACAGCGCGATCTTCTTTCCCTGTACCGCCACAGCGGCCTCCCCCGTCTGCTGCGCCCCACGGGCCCGTTCGCCGGCGTGAGTGTAACCCGGCCGAGTGTTCGAGGCTCGCAAATGATCACGTATGCACTACATCCTCACGCCGTTCATGCCCGCGCGACCTCGATGCCGAGACGTTGACCGCCGGGCGCTAGTCAGTGGTCGTCATGGCTTCGAGCGTGCCGTCCGAGACGGCGCGGAACGTCGGCCGGGAGTTGACCTCGGGTTGATCGCCCGGTCAACCCCCGGGTTGAGCCGCCCGGTCCCCGAGACCCGGCGCAGTGCTGCCGGCCGGCTGTCAGCGCCCGAGTGAGGAAGCCTCGCCGACAGCGGCGAGCAGCTGGAACGGCCACTCCGGGTCGGCCTGACCGATCGCCAGCGCGAGCCGGCGGCCGGAATCCGGCAGACGCCACATGTGCATGTTGACGGCGACGCCGGACAGGAAGTCGAGCGGCTTGGGAGTCGTGAAGCCGGGATCGGGGGTGTCTAGCTCGAGGTACGGCGACAGTGCGACCAGCTCGGGACTGCCCCAGCGGCCGGTCAGAGTGGCGGCCAGTACGGCGAGATCGGCTTCCAGTTCCCGCTCCGCCGACTCGACGATCTCCTCGCTCCGGTCATCCCGGAAGTCCTGGCTCTCCCGGAGCACGGCCACGTGATACCCGGGCCCACTCCACCGGCCGTCTTTTCCCGGCCTGCTGTCCTGCCGGGATACGGCAGCGCGATCAGGCCGTCGATGATCGACAACCGATGCTCAGTGGAACCGCTGACTCGTGCTGACTGGGCATGGCCGTCGGTTCACCTTTCACGCTGTCTTCCAGCGGTTCGGGGGGCGAGCAGAGCTCGACCGTCCGGGTTGCAGCGGCATGGGCGGTTCCCCGCCCTATCGGGCACGGATGGGGCACGGGCGTCTTCAGATCCGTAGCTCCATGCGGATGGGTCAGTGGCGGGCCATAGCGGTCGCTTTGAAGGCGCTGAAGGACCATCCTGGGCGATGACGGTTGCTGCAGTTGCTGTACTTCCGTGCTGTACCGGGCGCGGCGGCTACCCCACTTGCTCAAGGGTCAGGCCGCTGCGAATGGGCTCGGCTCGCCACATGGCCGCCAGCTGGGGGTAGGACTCGATGAACCGGCGCACTTCTCTCAGCGCGGCGATCCTGGGCGCGCCGATCTCGTCGTGGTCGAACCCGGTGTCTTGGTGCCCGAGGCTGTCGACATCTGCCCATGCCGGCTCCTCGGCGAAGATGAGTTGCAGGTCCACTTTCCAGTACTCCGGCTGCCAGTCGGGGTCATCACGGTCGTCGGCGTCGTTGACCGCAAACAGGCGCCCGAAGGAGAACGAAGGCTGGTCGTCGTTCCAACTCCACCTGCCCCATTCGACGATGAAGCCGTCACCGTCGTTCTCGGGCTGCTCGATCCCCTCGACCTCGATCTGAAGAAACTCGACGAAGGCATCCCAGGCGGCGTCGACGTTGCCTACGGCATCGGGCTCGACCCCGTGCTGTCTCAAGATCTGCGCGAAGACGTCCGCGCCGGATTTCCATGGAATGGGCATGCGGGAGGCTATCGCGCCGCCGGTGCGGCACCGCCGGATCCCCCCTCGAACTGCTCACGCAGCCGCTGAGGGTACGGGCCGAACCTGCCGACCGGCAGGAACGGTCCCAGGAACTCCCACTTGCTGTCGGTGAGCTGAGTATGCGTTACACCGCAGTTCCGTCGGACCGACACCGCACCCCGGGCTTGATCCCAACCGAAGGCAGTCCCTGGGTGACCTGCTCTCTTCGGCCAAGGCTACGGCCGATGGTCGACGTGTCGTGGCAGAACCGGTGCCCGGCGTGGCCCGGGCGTACGCTGGGATTGTGATCGGTTCCGAGCGTGTGATCGTGTCCACCCGGGGCGATTTCACCTGGGTCACCCTGAATCACCCCGAGCGTAGGAATGCCCTGAGCTGGGACATGCTGCAACAGCTGCAGAAATCCCTGACGGACGCGGCCGACTCCCCCGCGCGTGGGATCGTGCTGGCGGCGAAGGGACCGGTGTTCAGTTCCGGGCACGACTTCGCCGACATGCTGGCCCTGGATCTTCACGGCACGCGCGAACTGCTGCAGCTGTGTACCGACGTGATGCGGCTGGTCGAGTCCGTTCCCCAGGTGGTGGTGGCCCGGGTGCAGGGGCTGGCCACGGCCGCCGGGTGCCAGCTGGTCGCATCCTGCGACCTGGCCGTGGCCGCAGAGTCCGCCGGGTTCGCGCTGCCCGGCGGCAAGGGGGGCTGGTTCTGCCACACCCCTGCCGTGCCGGTGGCCCGGTCCATCGGGCGCAAGCGGCTGATGGAGATGGCCCTGACCGGCGACGTGATCGGCGCCCGCACCGCACTGGAGTGGGGGCTGATCAACCGCGCGGTACCGGACGACGAGCTGGACGAGGCGGTCGAAGAACTCCTCGCCCGGGCCACCCGTGGCAGCGCGGCCAGCAAGGCCCTCGGCAAACGCACCCTGTATGAGCAACTGGACCGCCCTGAGGCAGACGCCTACGCCATCGCCCGCGAGGTCATGGCCGACTCCTCACAGACCCCCCAGGCCCGCGAGGGGATCGCGTCCTTCCTGGGCAAGCGCCCGCCCGTGTGGCCCGAGTAACGCGAACAGCGGGCGGCCGCCGCCCACGGTGGCACAAGGAGAGGCGGGTCATCGCCGCCGCGATTCCGGCGGTGCAGGCGCCGCCCCGCGCAGCACGCCGTCATCGCCGCCAGCCGGCGTTCCGCACGGGCCGGGCTCTCGCGTCATCCCAAGCGGGCCTGGAGGTGACGCACAAGGATGGTGGCCGAGGCCGGGGCGGCTTTGACGAAACCCAGAAACGGGCCGAAATCCTGGGCGGCCGCAAAGCCGGTGAGGTAAAGACCGGGAACGGATGTCTGGAAGTTCTCGTCCAGCACGGGGAAGCCCTCGCGGGTTGCGATCCGGTCGTGGAGGCCGGCGAGGTAGGGGACACGTGCCAGGTCAGGTGCGTATCCGGTGGCAAAAATGACCTGATCAACCGTCAGGGAGTCGGCACCGGACAATGTCACCCGCGCCCCGTCGTCCCCCTCGCCGCCGCGCGCATGGACGACTTCTGCATTGGGCCAGACGTGCACCACTTCGGGGTTCAGCCGGGCGGGCAGCCATGGCTCCAGCGTCCCCCGCCCGGCCTCCCAGCACTGCGTGATGATCGCCTTCCGCTCCGTGGCCGTCAGCCGACGCCACCACCCCGGCACCTGCACCGTGCCCTCGACGCAGTCGTCGAAGAACTTCCAGCTCACTGCCTCGAAGCGGGGAACGGGGTGGCGGTGGACGATGTCGACGCGGCCACCACCGTGCTCGGCCAGCAAGGCCGCCCACTCGTACGCGCTCTGCCGGCCGCCCACGATCAGGACACTCCGGCCCGCCAAGGCGTCGAATCGGACCAGGTCACCGCTGTGAGTCGCCCGCGCTTCCGGCACACCGGCCGCCCAGCCGGGCATCTGCTGGAAATATCCCACGCCGGGAGCGGCGACCACGGCCTGGGCACGGATGCGTCCCCCGTCGGTGAGTTCCGCATCGAACCCTCCGTCGCGTTGCGCGATGTCCAGCACGTGTTCGAGCCGGACGGGCACCTGCTTGACACGGCGAAACCACTCGGCGTAATCACGGAACAGGGCGAGGGGGATCGGGACGGCCTCGTCGCGGCTGAGGCCTCGTTCGCGCAGGTAAGCCTCGAAGGTGTGTACGTCGGCTGCGTCCAGGTGCCAGTCCGTCCCCGAGCGCAGCAGCATCCCCTCAGGCATGTGCTCATGCCAAAAGCCCATCGGCCGTCCGACCACCTGCGTATCCATGCCGCGCTCGCGGGCGAGGGCGGCCGCCGACAGTCCGTACGGCCCGGCACCGACAATGAGCACACCGGTGGAGAGGACGTCGTTCATACCGGGCTCCTTTCCGGCCTGCGGAAGGCGGAGCCCGGTGAACCAGGACCCCACGGTGCCGTCAGACCCAAGGCCAGGCCGGTCCTGCACAACCCGCGGGGCGGGCCGGCCGGATTCGTTCCCTGAGGACATTCCACCGCACGCATCCCGCACGAGCATCACGACGCGGCCCCTGTCGCCCTGGGCGGGGCAGCGTCGGTGAGGGCTGCCTAGGGCAGGCAGCAAGACGACGAAGGGGCGGCCCCAGCGGGGCCGCCCCTTCGTTCACGAGCGGTAGCGGAGGGATTTGAACCCTCGGTGACTTGCGCCACACTCGCTTTCGAGGCGAGCTCCTTCGGCCGCTCGGACACGCTACCGAGGGAGACCCTACCCCAAGGTGGGCCGTGGTCTGAAATCCGTTTCCGGTGGTCGTCGGCGTGGGCTCAGCGGCTCCGGAAGAAGTCTGTGAGAATCCTGGCGCACTCGTCCGCGAGCACGCCGTCGATGACCTCGGGGCGGTGGTTGAGGCGCCGGTCGCGCACCAGGTCCCAGAGCGACCCGACCGCACCGGCCTTCTCGTCGCGCGCGCCGTAGACCAGCCGGTCCACCCGGGACTGCTGCACCGCGCCCGCGCACATCGTGCAGGGCTCCAGCGTGACGACGAGTGTGCAGCCGGGCAGCCGCCACTCGCCGAGCGCCGCCGCCGCCCGGCGCAGCGCGACGATCTCGGCGTGGCCCGACGGATCGCCCGTCGCCTCGCGTTCGTTGTGACCGGTGGCGAGCACCGCGCCGTCCGGGGACAGCACGACGGCGCCGACCGGGACGTCACCGCCTTCGGCGGCCCGCCCGGCCTCGTCCAGGGCGAGCCGCATCGCGGCCCGCCACCGGTCGCGCACCGGATCGGGGGCCGGCGTCCCGTCCTCGGTCACCCAGGGGCCCTAGCGGACGGTCTCCAGGACCTCCGAGGCGCCCAGGGCTTCGGCGATGGAGCTGAGCGCGTCCTCGGCGTCCAGGATGCGCAGCTCCTTCTCGCTGACACCGAGGTCGTCGAGGATCTCGCTGTCTCCGACGGGGCCGTGCGGCACGGCGTTGTCCGCCGTGGGCCCGTCCTCGTCGGCGTCGTCGTCGGGCTCACCGTCCTCGGTGCCGTCGAGGTCGAGGGAGTCCAGGTCGGCGACGTCGTCACCGGGCTCCCTTCCGAGCAGTTCGTCGGTGAGCAGGATCTCGCCGTACGAACTGCGGGCCGCGGCCGCGGCGTCCGAGACGTAGATACGAGGGTCGTCCTCGCCGTCCAGGCGGACGACGCCGAACCACGCGTCCTCCTGCTCGATGAGTACGAGCACCGTGTCCTCGTCGACGGAGACATCGCGGGCCAGGTCGGTCAGGTCCGACAGGGTCTCCACATCGTCGAGCTCTGTGTCGCTCGCTTCCCACCCGTCTTCGGTGCGCGCGAGCAGTGCGGCGAAGTACACCGTGACTCTCCCACTGGTCATAGGCGTGCCGGTTGGGGTTCCCCCCGGCGGAGGTTGCGGGCGGGGAGTGCTTCTCCGAGCCCCGCCCACTCGGAATCGTGGCAGAAACAAGGCGCTCAGGGGACGTCTTCGGCTCCCTGTGTCTGGCCGTTTTGATCGCGGTTGCTCCGATCAAAAGCAGTGCACTCACCAGCACACTCATTGCCGCCACCTGCGGATCGTACGCGGCCCGGGGCGCTGTGGCCGCACGGCCACCCCCAAGGCGGCCGAGTCGCTACCAGCGGAAGGTGCGCATGCGCATGGCGCGACGCAGCCGCACGGCCTTGGCACGGCGGGGCCGGACGCGGTCGCGCAACTCGCGTGCCTCGGCGAGTTCACGCAGGAACCGGGCCCTGCGTCGGATGCGGTCGGCATCCGTCTCCAGCGTTGCGGGCTCCTCTTGGGACTCCCCGTCGGACATAGACACACCACCCCAGTTGTGTCCCTCTCACTTTCCCTCTGATGGGGGGTTCGATGCCACAGACGGAGTCGTGCGAGGCGGACGGTCCGCCGAGCGGGCCGGTGTGCGCGTGCGTACGGGGGCGCGTCAGGGGCCGTGAGGCCCGGTTACTGTTATGGACATGCGTCTCCACGTCGTCGACCACCCCCTGGTCGCCCACAAGCTCACCACGCTGCGCGACCGGCGCACCGACTCCGCGACCTTCCGTCGGCTCGCCGACGAGCTCGTCACGCTGCTCGCCTACGAGGCCACGCGTGACGTGCGCACCGAGCAGGTCGACCTCGAGACCCCCGTCGCCGCGACCACCGGTGTGAAGCTCGCCCGCCCGCGTCCGCTCGTCGTGCCGATCCTGCGGGCCGGCCTCGGCATGCTCGACGGCATGGTCCGGCTGCTGCCGACCGCCGAGGTGGGCTTCCTGGGCATGATCCGCAACGAGGAGACCCTCCAGGCCTCCACGTACGCGTCGCGCATGCCGGAGGACATCTCACGGCGCCAGGTGTACGTCCTGGACCCGATGCTGGCGACCGGCGGCACGCTCGTCGCGGCGATCCAGGAGCTGATCAAGCGCGGCGCGGACGATGTGACAGCCGTGGTGCTGCTCGCCGCCCCTGAGGGTGTCGAGCTCATGGAGCGCGAACTGGCGGGTACGCCGGTGACCGTGGTGACGGCCGCGGTCGACGAGCGCCTCAACGAGCACGGCTACATCGTGCCGGGACTGGGCGACGCGGGTGACCGGCTCTACGGGGCCGCGGAGTAGGCGGCGTTCGGCACGCATCACGGGGCGCGTTCCGTAGAGGAACCGCGCCCCGTTCGGCTTTCCGGTCGCGTACGGGGCCGGGTCCCTCAGCTGTTCGCGTGCGGGGGCCGGCTTCCCCAGCGATTCGCGTACGGTGCCGGCTTGCTCAGCAGTTCTTCCCGGCTTTCTTGTCGGCCACCGGAGCGGGGGCGGTCAGTGCGGCCAAGGCCTTGTCCGCGTCCGTCTTGCTGCTCAGTGACTTGAACTTGTCGCCCAGGATCAGGTCCACCGACGCGCCGGTGCGGGAGATGTCGGTGCGGCGGTCGACGCCCGCGAGCTGAGTGCCGAGCACCGGCAGGGTGGTGTTGAGGGCGGTCTTGGGGCCGAGCAGCACTCCGACGCCCTTGACCTTCTTGTCGAACTCCTGGGTCGCGTTGCCCACGGTGCCGATGTGGAAGCCGCGCTTCTTCAGCTCGTCCGCGGTCTCCTTGGCCAGGCCGCTGCGTGGCGTGGCGTTGAGGACGTTGACCGTGATCTGGGCGGGCTGAGGCAGCGCCTTGGCGTTCGCCGCGGGCGACGGGCTCGCCTTCGTCGCGCAGTCGGCCTTCGCACCGGACGCCGACGACTTGCCGCCGCGACCGGTGAAGACGTCGATGAGCTGCAGGCTCCCCCAGCCGATCAGCCCGACGGCGGCCGCGGAGGCGACGATGGCGAACACCAGCCTGCCGCGGCGCCGGGGTCGGCGCATGCGCGGGTATTTGTCCCCCGTGATCCGGTACTGGCCGCCCATGCCGGGGGGAGTCAGCATGCTCATGAGGCGCAGCGTAGTGCGCCGGGACGGCAATGCCTACTAGATGATCATTGGGTGCTGCCCACTCCAACCCGAAAGGGTCAAAGAGGCGCCCGCGAGCGGGCTAGGGCGCACAGGAGTGCGGAACGGTCGCAAGGACGAAGCGGCCTGCCGGGCAGGGTGGAGCGGCGTTCCGGAAGAGGCGGGCGTACCCGGGATCAGTCGAGCTCGAGCACTCGGGCGTGCAGGACCTGGCGCTGCTGCAGCGCGGCACGGACCGCGCGGTGGAGGCCGTCCTCCAGGTAGAGGTCGCCCTGCCACTTCACGACGTGTGCGAAGAGGTCGCCGTAGAAGGTCGAGTCCTCGGCCAGGAGGGTCTCGAGGTCCAGCTGCTGCTTGGTCGTCACGAGCTGATCGAGGCGGACCGGGCGCGGCGCGACGTCCGCCCACTGCCGGGTACTCTCCCGGCCGTGGTCGGGGTACGGCCGGCCGTTTCCGATGCGCTTGAAGATCACACGGAAAGCCTACCGGTCAAGACGTTCTGGGCGCAGCCATGGCGACGGAGTACGGCACGGGAAAAGCTGCGGTAAACATGGGCAAAACGGCAGCTGGGCGCGGACGGGTCACAGCCGGAGTGCGCCCGGGTGCTTCGCGCCGGGCGCACTCGATGGCGCTTCCGCGCACCCTGGAACGCCCGGATGCGCCCCCACGAACAACCCGGATGCGCCCCCGGTCGATTGGGTACCCCCGGCCGATCGGGTACGGCGGACCCGAGACGGCCAGGGCTCGTCGGAAACGTTCCTTTCCGCTGGAAGCCGGTCCGCTTGTCAGCCCGGACCCCTGGGAGCCTGACGCGGCCGCCCGGGGGGGGGGGGGGAGGGGGTGAGGGCGAGGCGGCGGCGCCGCCCCCCCCCCCCCCCCACCCCCCCCCCCCACCCACAAACGACACACAGCGCCACGACGCA